>CAYWSS010000144.1:0-10388 GCA_964460505.1 uncultured Caldilineaceae bacterium
GCATGATCCCTCATTTTTCTTAAAAGTTCCGGTTTCAAGCTAATCTCAGTATAGCTAACTGCACAGGTGCCAAAATTTGAGCAGCCTTTTTGCATCTGGTAAAATGTAGTGATACGCAATACGTTGTCAGCCCCCTGAAATCCAGAAGGCCCAATCAGTTTCACGTAAATCAAGAAACGGCAATTTAAAAATTATGGCTACCCTAACAGAAAAACAAAAACAACCCACAAATATTGATGTAGATATAAAAAACAGCGAAGTTCGCATTACGTGGGCGGATGGCGTCACCAGCAGCTACTCATTGGAGCAGTTACGAAAAATCTGCCCTTGCGCTAACTGCGAAAAGCAGCGAAACGACCACGACCCGCTGCGGGTTCTTGCGCCCGGCCAGATGGCAACCAGCGCCACGTTGGACCCAACCCGCCCGGCAGAAATGGTAGGCAATTACGCCCTGCAATTTTTCTGGGACGATGGCCATCGCACCGGCATTTACACCTTCGAGTTTCTGCGCCAAAGCGAATGAGCAAGTCAGCGAGTCAGCGAATGAGCAAATAGGCGAATGGCGAAAATTTATCGCCGACTCGCTTAATTATGTAAACTTAACTTGCGCGCCTCACCGTTTTACTTTACAATAACTACGTGAAAACTCTTCTAAAAGATAAACGGTTACCCAGGTTGTCTAAGCTGGAAATCACGCTGGCTGTGTTGGCCGGTATATTGGCCGTTGCAGCCCTGTTTCTTATTGGATTCCAGTTTATCGAAAGTTCTTCGCCGTTCGCCGCATCGCCCCCCCTCACGGAATCGAAAATTCTGTTTGTCACCCCCACCCCGCCCCGGGAAGACCAAATTTATCTGTCCGAGGGGCAGCGCTCCCGGATGGAAATAACGCGGAAAAAGCCGGGTGAAGCGACTCCCGCCCCAACGCCCGTTCCCTACTTTGCCGGCGCCAACGAAATGGGCAAAATTATGGTGCTGGAATACCACCGTATCGCCTACCCCGAAACCCGCTACCAACGCACCCCCGACAATTTTCGGGCCGACTTGCAACGTCTCTACGACAATGGGTTCTACCCGGTCAATTTTGTTGATGTAGTCAACCGCCTAAAAGATGTCCCCCCCGGCAAAAAACCGGTGGTCATCACCCTTGACGATTCAGACATCAGCCAATTTACGGTGTTGGCAGACCGCACCATCGACGCCGACAGCGCCGTGGGCATCATCTTAAATTTTCATGAGAAATATAAAGAAGAGTGGCCGCCCCGAGCTACTTTTTTTGTGCTGGGCGACGACAGCAACAACCACAGCAAAATCTTTGGCCAACCCCGGTGGGCCAAACAGAAGCTACAAGTTCTGGTTGATTTGGGGATGGAAATTGGCAGCCACACGGTCAACCACGTTGACCTGTCCCAAATCAACGCAGAGCGAATTGAGTGGGAACTGGCCGTCAGCCAGCACGTTATCGAAGAGCTTGTGCCCGACTACGAGGTAAAAACATTGTCGGTGCCCTACGGCGGTTTTCCGTGGACCACCGACTTTTTTGTGGCCGGCTATTGGGAAGATTACGGCTACACCTACACCGGTAATGCCGCGGCCTGGGGCGGGCCAACCGTCTCGCCGTTTGACCCCGGGTTTGACCCCTACCACGTATCACGGATAGAAGTGTCTGATATTTGGGCCGACCACTGGTTTACCTATTTTGAGCAAAACCCCGGCGAATATTACGTCTCAGACGGTGACCCCGGCCGCTTAACCTATCCTCAACCCACAACAGAGCCGGAGCAGGAACTGGCCGCCGACGACTAACCCCGGCCCAGTACCCGGCCATCACCCACACGTTTGGTGATGCGCTGCTCGTCGGTGTACTCCAGCAGGGCCAGGGCATATTTCCGGCTGGTGCCAAATACATCCCGTACCTGAGCCACCGTAACCGACGCATTCTTTTGCAGATACTCCCTCACCCAATCCACAAATTCATTAAATGTATCGGTCAGCAAAATTACTTCGTTCGACAGACGGGTAAGCTGCCCTCCTTCAATGAGAGCCAGCGTAACCTCTTGCCCCAAAGCCGCGCTGACATCTCTGGGCAACGGGGTGTTGTACGGTGCCCGCCGAAACCGGGCCAGCATCAAATCGATGGCTTGTTGCTGCGCTGCGCCAAACTCTACCTGATGGTTAAACAGGCGAACCGTGGTGGCCGTAGAAGCCAACGCCTCTTCAGCCTGTCCGCGCAAAACGGCTTCATTAAACAGGCGCGTTTCCAGTTTGAGGCGGCTTTTCAATTCGCTGCGAGGCATGCCGAGGCGCAACGGATACTGGTTGTGATACCCGGCCAGTGCTGCTTTGATACGGCTCAACAACGCCGCCCAGCCAGCCCGCGAAGCCACCAGTTGTTTGGCCCGCCCCAGATTGCCCAACTGCCCGGCCCCCAGTTCACCTTGCGTATTGGTCAGGACAAACGCCTCTTCGTCATCCAGTAAATTGGTTAATGCCGCCGCTGCCGTTCCGGTCGGTAAGCCACATTCGGCGATGACCACCTTGATTGGCAGCGGCCCGCGCCGGTCCATTTCGGCCAGAATCAAATCCTCCGGAGTGCCGGCTAACAACGTCTCCAGTCGATTGATGATTTCCGGGCGAAAGCGGCGATGGCGGCGACGCGGCAGCGGGTCCACTATTACGCCGCCGCCAATGGTAATAGACGGCGACGGCTGGCGAATAATAAAACGGTCCCCTTTGATGACCGGAATGCGCGCGTGCAACCGAAGCTGCACCCAGCCTTCCTGTCCCGGCTCAAGTTGCCGCACCCCCAGCAACCGCACAAATCCACCCGCCTCAACGGCCCCGGTAAAAACCTCAATCTCCTGGTTGTGGCGTAACGGTTTGGGCGCATCCGGCAGCAATTTGAGATGCACGTCAATGAGCTGCGAGGGTTCCAGCCAGCCCGGCGTGGTTACCACATTGCCGCGCGCTACATCATCGGTGCTGAGGCCGGTTAGATTTACCGCTGTCCGCGCGCCGGGGTCAACGGCGCCAACACTTTTCTTGTGTGACTGCAATCCACGAATCCGGCTTTTTGTCCCCTGCGGTAAAATTTCCACTTCCTGCCCGGCTTCCAGTTGCCCATCAAGCAGGGTGCCGGTCACCACGGTTCCAAAACCGCTAATTGAAAACACGCGGTCTACGGGCAAACGGGGTCGCCCGCGATTAACCCGGGGCGGAGCCTGGGCCAAAAGCCGGTCCAAGGTGCCGGCCACGTCCGCTACACCATCGCCCCGCAGCGCCGAAACCGGAATCATCGGCGCATTCTCCAGCGCGGTGCCGGCCATTGTTTCAGCGATGTCGGCCTGCACCAGTTCCAGCCAATCTTCATCATCAACCATATCGGTTTTGGTAATGGCAATAACCCCGCACGGAATTTCCAGCAGGTTTAAAATAGCCAGGTGTTCCCGCGTTTGAGGCATTACACCCTCATCGGCGGCAATAACAAACAAAGCCGCATCAATGCCGCCCACTCCGGCCAGCATATTTTTGATAAAATCTTTGTGCCCCGGCACATCCACAATGCCTACCGGCTCGCCCGACGGCAACGTTAGCCAGGCAAAGCCCAGGTCGATGGTCATTTCCCGTTGCTTTTCCTCTTTCAGCCGGTCCGGGTCGATACCGGTCAGGGCTTTTACCAGGGTTGATTTGCCGTGGTCAACGTGGCCCGCCGTACCAATTACACGCATAAGTTACGCCTATCCTTCTGCAATTTCCTCAAAACGGCGCTGCCAACCGGTGGCCGCCACCGCTCTGTTTTGAATATCTTCTTCGATAATTTGCAACACAAGATTCAGTTGCGAATCAATGGTGTCGTGCAGTTTAACCAACTCCTCCAGCCGCTTTTGCAGGGATTCCACGCTTTTCTGAAAACCAACAAATTGCGGCTGCATTTCCATGGCCTGCTTTTGCCAGCGCTGTTCAAATTCGGCCTGAAACTTCTCGATAGCGGTTCGCTGTCGATCTTCGTTTAGCCGCTGCAACTCGCCAAAACGGTGCTGGTCTCGCTGCAATCGCTCCTGAAAATCCTGTAACGAGGTCAACGACCGTTTATTAAGCTGGTAAAACTCGGTATATTTCTCCATCGAGCTTTCAATTTCGCGGATGCGGCGTTCGGTATCTTCGGCCAGAGCGGTCCAATCTTTAAGCTGCCGCTCTCGCTGCGCCAGTTGAAAATCCAGGTGTTCCCGATGGCTGCGTATCTCGCCGCGCATCGAATCGAGGGCGGCTTCGTACTTGGCAAACTGCGGAACCTGCTGAGACACCACCTGCACTTTGCTGGTGTTGCCCTCTATTTTTTTGCGCAGTTCGGGCAGTTCCCCCTGAAGCTCGGCCAGTTTACGAACGTCGGTGCGGCGCTGCTCTTCCAAAAATGTAATGGGATTGGTTCGCTCATCCAGTAAACGGCGTATCTCATCCATTTGAGCGCGCAGCTTGTTCACTTCCTGGTTCACCCGCCCGGACTCGGTGCGGGCCAGTAAAATCTGCTCATCAAACCGGTCAGTTTTAGCCACCTCGCGCCGGAGGTGGTTGAGGGCGGTGGCCTGGTTATCCAATTGTTTCATCACCATACTGTTGCCGGCAGACAAGGTTGGCGGTTCAGCCCCCCGGGTACGCCGCTTGATAAGCTGCAACATTTCCTCTTTCAGGTGGGTCAACCTGGCATCAAACTGAGCTGCTGCGCCCAACCGGGTATTGGCCTGCGTTACCTCCGCTTCCAGTTGCTGAATGTGGTGACTTTGCTCCTGCACCACGTAGTCTTGCGTTTCAACACGCTGTTGCAGTTTGGCAATTTCGGCCCGCGCCTCTTGAAATTTCTGTTCCAGATAATCAAGCCGGGACGACAGGTGGGGTTGTTTCATTAAAAAATACTCCTTGGCAATAGTTGGGTGAGTGTACAGGTTCAGTAAATCCGGTGCTGTGGCCGGTCTCTGACCGAGCCACCTAAGCGGGTGCGGTCAAGAGACCGGGCCGAGCGCGATTTTGACGGGTTCACTGAATTTGTACGGGTGAGTTGGGTGAGTTACGGTCGAAAACCACTCACTTAACCCACCTCACCTACTTAACCCAACAAACTGATTTAATCAAATTGTAACACGAGTTAAATGCGACAGCAAAAGCCCTTTAACGCGGCTTTGCGCGGCTTATTGAATAATTGCCACCGGCATAAAATATTGGTAAGATAGCCGGATGGCTAACAAAGCATACCCGGACGCTCCCAGAGTAGCGGTGGGGGCGGTAATTGTTTACAAAAAAAAAGTTTTGCTGGTGCTGCGCGGGCAGGAACCGGCCAAAGGCATGTGGGCAATCCCCGGCGGCAGTGTTGAGTTGGGAGAGACGTTGCAAACCGCTGCCGAACGCGAGGCACTGGAAGAAACCGGCCTGCGGGTAAAAGCAGGGCAGGTCATTTACACCTTTGACGCCATTGAGCAAGACGAGGCCGGCCAGGTTAAATTTCATTACGTCATCCTGGATTTGCTGGCCGAGGCCCTGAATCCTGAACAACCGTTGCGCCCCGCAGATGATGTGACCGATGCCCGCTGGTTCACGCTATCAGAGCTGGATTCGCCGGATTTGCCGGTATCTGCCACCACCCGAGCGCTAATCAGCAAAGTTTTTAACCTGGGCAATAAGGCTTATACCCACTGCAGAAGCTAAAAAGGCAGTTCCGCAAAACTCGACAGGTTACAAGTGACCGGCCCTTAAAATATAGATACAGGTCAACTTTCAGTGGCCCTAAAAGTGCCGATCACTTTAATTTACCTGATGACTTTTGCGGTATTGCCTAAAAAGATTTATCGCAAATGACGCGAACAGGCGAATTTTACGAATGGGTTGAGGAAAAAATGTTAAAAATTATTCGCGGTATTCGCAATTAAGAATATCGGCTTGAACCTTACGGCAAATTCAGATTTGCTGACGGCACAGGTGGAAAATTTTAAAGGATGGATATGACAGACCCTAATCAGCCGGTCAAGCACCGGCTTCGGCTTGTTTTCTCTAAAAAAAAGCCGATTAAATATATTTCTCACCTGGATTTGAGCCTGGCCTGGGAACGCAGCCTGCGCCGGGCCAGAATCCCGCTGGCCTATTCGCAGGGATTTAATCCCCGGCCAAAAATGCAATTTGCCTCCGGGCTGCCGCTGGGCACCACCGCTTCTGCCGAGATTCTGGACATCATTATCGTCGAGCCGCTGCCGCCGGAAGAGGCGCTCAAGCAGATTGCTCCGGCTTTGCCGGCCGGTATGGGGCTGCACCGGGTTGAGGAAGTTCCGCTAAAATCGCCAACCCTGCAGCAGCTTTTGCGACAGGCCGATTACAAGATAACGGTTGAAACTGACCGGCCGGCTGACGCGCTCGAACAACGCATCAGCAATCTGCTGTCTGCGGAAGAAATTATACAAACCCGTCTCCGTAAAAAAAGAGAGGAAGCGTTTGACCTGCGGCCCTGGCTGCACCAGCTTCATCTGGATTCGGTGAGTGACGGTGATGCCCATTTACAGATGCGGGTTACGGCCGGTCAACGGGGCAATCTCCGGCCCGAAGCCGTGTTGAAAGCGCTGGGGCTGGCAGACAACTGGGCCGAAATTGAGCGCACGCGCCTTATTTTTGAGAATGAATTAGCCGAACATGAAACAGGAGACATCTCCAATAACAACCAATCAGGATGAACACCACCTTAAAATTTTATCCATCTTTCATTACGTTGTGGGCGGTATTGTCGCCCTGTTTTCCTGCATTCCCGTTTTTCATCCGGCCATGGGAATTGCTTTTCTCACCGGTGGATTTGGCCCGCCCGACAACGAATTTCCGTTTAGATTATTTGGGCTGATGTTTACCCTGATTCCGCTGGTTATCATTCTGTCCGGCTGGGCTTTGGCCGGATTTATTATCGCCGTCGGCTATTTTTTGGGGCAGAAAAGGCGCTACACTTTCTGTTTGGTTATGGGCGGGGTTGAGTGCATTTTTGTGCCGTTTGGGACTGTGCTGGGGGTATTCACCATTATCGTGCCGGCCAAGGCTGAGGTAAAAGCGCTGTTTGAGGCCGGTTCGAGGGTGGCCTGAGTCGCTGGTCGCAAGGCCGCAAGGTCACAGAGTCGTAAATCACTACGATGTCTGCAACCCTGCGACCTTGTTCCCGTTTTACTGCCCCAGATGCGCTTCGAGGGTGTTGGCATACACCTGGTACGGCTGAGAACCGATAATGTAGCTGCCATTGATATCAAACACCGGCTGGCCCCGAATTCCCAACTGTATCCGAATCTGATCCTGCACCCGAATGCGCTCCAGATTGCGCTGCTCGTCGAGGCAGGCGTTAAAATCGGCGGTGTCCAGCCCGGCATTGGCCGCCAGTTGTTTAACGGCAGCTCGAATGTCACCCCCCCACAGAAGTCCCTGATTTTCAAATAAAATATTGTGAAACTGCCAGAATTTTCCCTGGTCGGCGGCGCACTCAGCGCCCTGATGCGTTTGGTCAGAGCGATCAAGGTGGTTGAGCACCGGGCTAAAAATCAGTTTTACCCGGCCGGTTTTTACAAAATTCTCTTTAATTTCAGGTTCAACACCTAACACGTAGGCGCGGCAGGTGGGTCACATAAAATCAGAGTAGTCAATCATAGTGACAGGCGCATCGGGGTTACCCAAAAATATCTGGTTTTGCCCGGTCCTGCCGGTAACGGCCAACCAATCCGGTTCCGGGGTAAAGGTTGCCGTTGGTTCGGGAATGGGAGTAGCGGTGGGTGTGGCCGTGGGTTCAGTCTTCGCCATCATCGCCGGCGCTTGCGTGGGAGGTAGTGCGATATTGGTGGCAGTGGGCAGAATCGGCGCCGGCAATGGTTCATTATTTTCAGTTGGAATCGGGGCAGCCCCCGCCACTTCCACGGAAGGCTGCGCCGGCGGTGCCACTGCCCCGCCGCAAGCGGGTAGCAATAAAATCATCCCAACCCCAATAACTATGAACCACCTTTTCATAAAATTACCCCCTCTATTTTATCTTGCAATGCACTATTATACTTTACCACAACTTTACGTAATGTAAGAATTCTAACATATTTTTTCAGCTTTGCAGTTTTGACAAAGCAAAACAGTGGCTCTACTATAGTTAATCTCATTAAAAATCAGCAAAGGAAACTATTACCCAATGATTTACAATTTTGATAAACTCACCAACCGTCACGATTCCGACTCTGTTAAATGGCACTATTACGGAAAAGATGTCCTGCCGATGTGGGTTGCAGATATGGATTTTGTCTCACCCCGGCCTGTTTTGGATGCCCTGCACCGGCGCATAAACCACGGCGTGTTCGGCTATGGCAGCGACCCAACAGAATTGACCAAATTACTCTGCAAGCGGATGTCCACACTGTACAATTGGGACGTAAAACCGAAAGAAATTGTCTATTTGCCCGGCCTGGTGTGTGGACTCAATGCGGTGTGCCGGGCAATCGGTGAGCGTGACAGCGGGGTGCTGGTACAAACTCCGGTCTACTTCCCATTTCTCAGCGCTCCCGGTAATCAGGGGCGAAGCCTGGACGTAGCTCAATTAACGCAGGTTAACCAGGAAGATACGGTTCGGCACGAGATTGACTTTGACGCCTTTGAAGCAGCCATTACGCCGGATACCCGCCTGTTTATTCTCTGCAACCCCCATAATCCGGTTGGACGCAGTTTTACGCCGGAAGAGCTTCGCAAAATGGCCGAAATCTGCGAGCGACGCGACATTATCATTTGTGCCGACGAAATACACAGCGACCTGCTGTTTGATAACACCCAACACACCCCCATAGCCACCCTTGCGCCGGAAATTGCCAACCGTTGTATTACCCTGTTTGCCCCCAGTAAAACATTCAATATCCCCGGTTTAGGATGCAGCATGGCTATTGTCCAAAATCCAAAACTCAGAAAACAGTTGGCCCGGGCAACAAATGGAATTGTTCCGCACGTTAACCTGATGGGGTTTACCGGCGCTTTGGCCGCCTACAAAGAGGGCGACGAGTGGCTAACGCAACTGCTCAGCTATCTTGAAAAAAACCGTAATTTTGTGGTAGAGTATGTAACCCACCACCTCCCCGGAGTTCGCACCACCATACCGGAGGCAACTTATCTGGCCTGGCTGGATTGCAGCGAGGCCGGCATTGAGGGAAATCCTCACGAATTCTTTTTGAAAGAGGCCAAAGTTGCGCTTAACGATGGATCTCTTTTTGGGGCGGGTGGCGAAAACTTTGTTCGGCTCAATTTTGGCTGTTCCCGGAGTACGCTGGAACAGGCGCTTGCTCAAATGAAAGATGCTTTGTTAAAATAAGCCCATTTTGAGGATTTGATGTCTATTATCAGCAAACAGCGGAAATCACCAATCAAGCTGCGATTAGCCCGCAATCTAACCCGCGCGATAAAGCGGGGGCATCCCTGGATTTTTGCCGATGCTCTGCAACAACGGCCACCCGCGTCTCCCGGCGCGCAAGCCATGCTGCTGGATAACAAAAATGGGCAGCCTGTTGCTTTGGGATTTTACAACCCCCAAAGCCCGCTCGCCTTCAGAATATGCAGCGTTGAACCGGAAAGCCCGCTCACTAACAATTGGGCCGAACAGAGAATGAGCCGGGCGCTGGAGCTGCGCCACACATTGTTTAATTACGCCACCACCGGCTTTCGGCTGTTTAACGGCGAAGGTGACGGGCTGCCCGGCCTGGTGTGCGACATTTACGAAAACAGCGCTGCGCTGCAACTGGACGGCCCCGGCCCCGCCGGCTTTTGGAATGTGACAGCCGTTGCGCACTGGGTTGCCAAGAAATTATCGCTGCAACAAGTATACTTAAAATCCCAATCGCGTAACAAGCGCAGCGGTGAAGCATTGTTTGGCAGCCCTCCCACCGGCCCGGTGCCGTTTCTGGAAAACAGCCTGCAATTTACGGCGGATATTGTTAACGGCCAGAAAACCGGCTTCTTTCTGGACCAGCGGGAAAATCGACGCTTAATTGGCAGCGTAGCCGCCAACCGCCGCGTATTGAATGTGTTTGGATATACCGGTGGGTTTTCTGTATATGCCGGTTGGGGACACGCCACGCGCGTCACCACAGTAGATTTAGCGGCTCCCGCGCTACAGGCCGCCGAACATCACTGGCATATCAACAACCTGCCCTCCCGCGGCCATCTGGCGGTAAAGGCAGATGCGTTCTCATTTCTCGAGAAGGCGGCCAACAACAAAGAAACCTGGGAACTGGTTATTGTTGACCCGCCCTCTTTTACCGCCTCAAAAACCACCGTCAAGCAGGCAGGCGCTGCCTACCAAAAGCTGATTGCCTTGGCTGCGGCGGTAACCGGCGCCGGAGGGCTGCCAGGCGCGGGCTCGTACT
>CAYWSS010000145.1:0-1950 GCA_964460505.1 uncultured Caldilineaceae bacterium
TAGAGATGTCATTCAGGCAGCTAAGAGCAAATACTTTTGCCAAACAACAAAACTGTTAATTTCATGATTTTTGGGACACGGCACTTTGGATCGCAAAGTGGCCATTAAATTTGCCCCAAAAAGAAAAGCCGCCCGGTACAACGGACGGCCCTTCACCCATCACAACCCTGGTCAAGAGCAATGATGAAAGAAATTCTAATCCGTTTGACCCCAAACAGCAAACCTCAACCCATAATTCCGCAGGCCCACTTTACCGGCAAATATGGCTATGTCGTGCTTGGCCCGGTACAGATCGGCAGCCAGGCCGAGACACTCGCTACCATGCTGCGCTGGCTGGCTGACCAATTAGAACCCCAATTCAGCCATAATCCGGCTGACCGCGTTTTAACCATTACGCCGGGTGAAGTGGTTGAGTATTTTGAGCAATCACTGGTGCTGCGAGAAATGGCCGCAGACGTAGCCGCAGTACTCAGGCCGGGCGGCTCGGCTGCCCCTGTTAGCCAGTTGGATCAGGATTTAAAGGCAATTGCTCATTTGACCAATCCAAGCTTGGCAGACATAGCAGAAATACTGACCGGCAGCCGCCAGTATGGGGGCGCAACATACCACCGGGTAAAGGCAGTAAGCCAGGCTCTAAAATCGTCTACTACTACCGAAGAAAACTTACTACACGGCCTAAAATCACAAAAACAGGCCGCATAACAGGGTAGTAGTAGTATTTTTTGGGACACAAAGCTTCTCCAGAAAAAAGCCTGGTGTCCCAAAATCGGGTGCAGTATTGCGATACAGATATTGTGTAGGATGTGATAAACCGCTTAAGGGGAAACAGCGTAAATGGTGTTCTGATGCCTGCCGTACCAGGCTAAACAGATGGATCGCAAATCAACCGGGAAAGACCGCAAATCAACCGGGAATAAATGATTTTGTTCGCAAATCAACCGGGAAAGACCGCAAATCAACCGGGAATAGGATTGTGATTGTGGCCATAGTCGAATTTGATGACAATGACCGGCAGCACGAATGGGATGGCTACACGCTCAAAACGGTTGTGAAACAGCATTTAATGGCTTATTTGAGGGATTTATTAGCAGAACAATTTCCGTATTGGACATTTAAGAGGATAAATCTCACTACCAAAAGAGAGTAATTTTATTACGCATAAATTTCCTTACCAAAGATAAATCTCTAACACCTTGCGATTTTGTTTCGCAAGGTGTTATTTTATGGTTTTGGCTGTTTGGGGGGGGTTGTTGCCCTTCTCTAACTCCTCAACACGTGACGACAATTCGTTAATAGCACCGATCAAGATACACACGACCTGAGAATAGTCCACATATTCAGGCGATTTTTTTTCAGGCTGAGAAACTGTCGAGGGGAAAATTTTCCCCATATCGCCAGCCATTACACCAATTTTTTGCAACTTGCTTTTTTTTAAAACGTATTCATATACATTAAGCCTCGCAAGTTTTGATAAAGTGCCAGTATTTGGGATTTTTGATATGTCCGATTTCTCCCCCTCGTCGGACAAAACATTGTATGCAGTAGCAAAAGCCCCCCCCGTGTTTGCGATAAAAAAATCGCCAGCGTCAGAACGTACAGATAGCCCAGAATAAGACGATGGAGACGTAGCCCAAATAGCCACACCTTCGAATGCAGCCCCATGCTCTATATACAATCTTGTACTGACATAATTTGGAGTAGCAGTATTTGCAATACGTCCAGGTGCAGGGACAAACAATTCACCATCTAGGTGACTGTTACCCTGTTCGCCTTGCGGCCCTGTCGCGCCAGTTGCCCCATCATTGCCCGGTACACCCTGGATACCCTGAGCACCATCAGCCCCATCAGCGCCAGGCACACCCTGGATGCCCTGCGCCCCATCAGCCCCATCAGCCCCATCATTGCCCGGTACACCCTGGATACCCTGAGCACCATCCTGCCCAATAGCGA
>CAYWSS010000145.1:2050-10380 GCA_964460505.1 uncultured Caldilineaceae bacterium
CCATCATTGCCCGGTACACCCTGGATACCCTGAGCACCATCCTGCCCAATAGCGACAAATCCAGTATCTACGCCATCAATCCACCACGTACCAGCCTGGATATATGGCGTGTTGCCGTCAGCGCCGGGGGTTAACGATATGTCCGCTATCCGTTGATGTGTGTCTGCAATCAGATAATCGACCTGTTTTTTTGTGTATTTTGGTTTGCAGGTCATTAGACACTAAATCCTGTAATATCTACGGTAAAGGGGGTGCTGGAGACAAGGGTAGGGTTACGGCAATCATTGTATGTTTGGTTAGCTGGGGGGGTGTTTGTGTTTTCAACCTCAAATGTCGATGCGTCACTGGTGTCATGGTCAAAATCATTCGAGATAGAAAACCCTTGGCGCTGGTTATAGGGTTTACCTGTAAAACCACTCCAATTAAAAAATGTTAATGTTAGCGTTGGCCCACATTCAGCGTAACCGTCAGAATTCACACCAAACGCTATTCGGTATTCACCAGTGGAAACCCATTCCGCCGTGAACGTGTCCCCATTGCGAGTACCCCAAGTGAGTAACAACTCCTCACACGTCCCACACACCGAACAATCAACAGGCGGCGTATAGTTGGCTAGTTTAGCTTCTATGTAACCGTCGCCCTTGAAGTGGATATAATTATAAACATCCGCCCATAAAAGAATTTCAATGAGGCGGCGGTCATCAATGCCAATGCCCTCATCTTCGAGTATTTGAAGATAACTATCTTTAGCATTTTCGCCGCCTGTTGAATTGTAAAATGCACAAACCAACTCTTGCTCTTTGCTGTTCATTACGGACAACAAAACGGCAAAGTTCATATCAAGGGTAGCCAATTCTACCGCCATATCAAATACCGCCGATGTAACTTCTCCCAACTCGGTTTCTAGTATGGGTAGAAAAGCCCCAGCCTCATCTATGACAATCCCAATTGCGACATTTACATAGGCGTTAATCAACGGCACAACCATTGTATCAACGCCATTATCGCTTAAGCCCTGAATAAAATTAACCAAATCCTCGTGTATCCCATTGGATATTTTGCATTTACGGTTATAATACACTACCCCTCCCGGATCTCCGGGTGTAGGGGCATCATCCGGCGTTGTCCATTTGCTGCTAGGTGGAGGATCACCTTCAATGGAAGAATTTTCTTCAGGTAACACTATTGCTCCACCGCCACAACAGCCACAGCCGCCGGCCCTTACACGCACGGGTGTCCAACCTTGCAAGGCCGCAATAAGATCATCAAAATTAGTGTTCATTGCAGTTGTATGGGCTACAGACCGTGCCTCATGAGTGTTACGGAGTGCCTCTATATTGTCGCCTATCACCTCAACAAGCGCACTCAGATTTTGGGCAGGGTTGCCGGTTTCCAGGTTGCCCCTTAGCTCATTGATGGCGACAATAGCCTGATTGTAGGCATCCAAAAAATTAACATTGTCGGTTTGTCCGGGCATCATTCACCCCCCGGTAAAACGGTTACAGGTATGCCGCCCATTACAACAGTTTGATTATTTTGAATTTCTTCAATCTGGTCTAGATGTGTATCCATAGTTTGCAATTGGGCCAGGATAGCGGCCAGGTCAACCGAGGTTTGGCCGCCATCCTCTAAAGCGGTTTTTATCCCGTTTAGAGCGTCTACAATATCTTGACAGTTTGCCATACATAAACTCCCATAAATGTTTAATGCTACCTGTTGGACGTCGGTGATAATTCCCGTGTTTTCATCCCAAGCCCTGCCCCTGGTTAACCCGTGTATGGCCCCCCGTGCAATAGAGCGCCAACTCAGGGAATTGGGTACACACAGAAAGACGCACACATAGCCGTCTGTTTCTTCTGTCCAATCTTGGGGTATGGGTATTCTGCTCATTATGTGCAATCAATCTGGACACTGGCCGATATATCAAAGCCTGCTTGAGATGCTATTTCAGCGTCGCCAGTAGTGGCATCCCACACATAGGCCAAAGATAACTCATTCAGTGCGCCCCGTGCCATAGCCCGCCAATAGGGTGAATTGGGTACTTGTGCGGTGAGGGTGCAAAATCCATCCTGAACCTCATCCCAATCATTCGGGATGGGCAGTAGTTGTATTTTTTGTGTCATTGGGGTAGGCGTCCAACTCCCCCTTGATTTTGTCCATCTGGCTAACTAGCCTGATGATTTTCCGCCGCATTCAAGGGGAATAAGCAGCCATGAAAACAGGGTTATTTAAATAATCTTTGATGTCAACAGAGGCTTGATGTAAAACGTCTGAAATCATTGGGTTGCGTCCTGTTGAAATCAAAAAGGGGCGATTGCTCACCCCTCTTGATTTTGATTTGATTTTTGGCCTACAGCTTGCGGCCAACAGCTTCTGCCTCATCCAGTACGACCGCATTACCCGTGCGAGGGGCTATAACAGACAGGTCAAAGGCGGTTTTAAAGGTTTGGCCTGCTCCCGCCGACAAGTCCATAAAATCGGTGTTTGCGCCCAACAGTTGAAGGTCGGGGCAAGGTACTTCCAACTGGTACTTGTCCAGGGTGACAGCATCGTGATAGCGGCATAGCCACTTAAGCTCGCGCTGGGCGAACGCATTGCTGGCTTTGCCCCCGGGACCAGCGTCTTTCTTGGTGGAAATGTTCAACGTGCTTTGGTCAATGTTGCCAATTACCACGCCATCCACGGCTTGAAACAGTCCGGTGACGTCTAAATCAGTAATAGCATCATCAACCGGCATGCCTGCGCTTGAAGTTTCCCCACCATGGTCATTGATAGGTATATTGAGTTTTGCCATTTTAAATCCTCTCCTTTCTGTGTCGCTGCGCCTCCGCGAGGGCGCAGCCAATTATAATGAGTGTGTCAAGTATAGAACAGCGTTCTATATACAGAACACTATACAGGCAAAAAAAGAGAATGTCAAATGGGGTAGGGGAGGGGTTTTTAGGAAATTCAGAGGACTAACTTCTCGTAAAGAGCCACAATGCCTATCAGGACAAGAAAAAAAACCACGGGATACAATGACCTGATGCCACCTGTAGTTAGAAACGATAACAGACCACAACCTACGGGAATGGATAACCAAATGTAAACTCGCTTAGACATCGCCATTCTGCCCTTTCAGGAAATCAATATTTGCCAGATTTGCAGAGCTTTTTGAGTTGCACCTATCTGATCGCTAAATAACCCCAACAAAAAACACATTGATCCCCAGACACATAACAGCACAACCTGAGCCGCAAGTAGAAAAATCACTATCTTTCGCTTGTCTGGTTTCTCTGGCTCAACATTCTGTTGTTGCTGTCGTTGCTCTACAACCTGACGAGTAATACCCGGCATTGTCACCCCAACAAAAACCTAATTGTCGCAGCGATAATCACCGCCGCCGCCACACCCCAACCGGCCCGGAAAAACCACATTCCAACGTTGTGATAGTGTTCTAATGTGTCTATACGTTCATCGAGGTCGGAAAGTTTCTTTTGATGCTCCTGGCACATATCCCGCATACGCTGCCACTCTTGTTGAGTAACCATTCCCGCCGTCAATTCTTCCATAGCCTGGCGCATCATTTTTATTTCCTGGCGCAAAGGCTCTATAGACAAGCCGAGGTATTCTTTGAAACTTAGAAATTGACCGCTTTCGGTTCTGTCATCCATAGAATGGATTATATCACAGTTTCGGCCATTTAGAACAAGTGAGCGGTTTAACACCCTTAAATTCCTCTCAGAATGATAGTACCATCCTCCCAACACGAGCCTTTTGGGTGACGTTTGGTGATACAATAGAACAACCGTTCTGGCGTTGGGAGGCGCAACCTATGAGGCGAAAAACGTTAAAACACACAGCCGTTTTGGGACAAAACGACCTGGCCGGCCAAAGCAGATTGCCCAAAAAAGGTAGTAGCTCAGTTAAGCTCAGTATAGGGATGGGTTTTGTGCCCGGTCATCTGTGGCGCTCGCTGCGGCTGGCTCTGGCTATCCGGCTTCACCGGCGACGTTTGCCGGATCGTTATTTTCATTACCTGGCAGGCTCTGCTGCTGCCGGTCTTGTTCAACCAGATAGCGCAGATAGTTCTGGGCCTCCTCCTGCTTCTCAGGAGTAAGCGCCAACACCCCTTTAAATAGCTGCAAGAATGACCCCTTCATCCCTTCCGCAGTAGGCAGCACCCCGGCCACCTGTAACATTTCGGGAACCGCGTCGAATACCTCGGCTAGCTTGACATAGAAATCAACAGTTGCATCACGTTTGCCGTTCAGCACTTTTGACACGGCAGACGGATTAACTTCCGCACGTCTAGCCAACTCTCTAATGCTGATATTTTGGGCAATCATTTTGCCCTCAATCCACTGATTAACAGCCTCTCTATTCATAGCTTAAATTTTACTACAACTTGTTGACTTTTGTCACCGCTTATAGTATATTGTGGTCTATAGGATACGTAATGTATCCGACAGTACACACAAACCCGCGCCGCTTGGCGTGGCCCTCGTTGGGGTGACACTGGCTAAGTGAAAACCCAACTTATACCGCCCGGCCCTGCAAAGATGGGATGCCAGCGGACGGCAAAACTACGGGGAAAAGTAGACGGCTACCACCAAAACTCACACTACCAAAACTACTGTATTGACGCATACCACTTTATTATTTTTGGGACACAATGGTTAAGCCAGGCTTGGCCAGGTGTCCCAAAGAAAGGAACCGTAATGAGAAGCCAAGTTTATAACAGCCGCTTACCGGCCTTGCGGGTAAGCAGCGCCCTGGAAAGTATGTTGATTGACTACAAAGAGAGACACAACATTTCACTGGCTGCCGCTATGCGCCTGACAATGGCCAAAGGTCTAAACCAGGAAAGCCAACAAATTCAGGTCATCCCCCTGGTGGGCAAGATTGACGAGGATCGCAACATTCATTTCTTCCCGGAGGCGGCATAATGTCCAGCAATAGATTATTAATCAGCATTGACCCCCCTTTAACCTGTCAGTACACCACGTACTGCCAAAACATCAGCAATAAGGCCATCATTTACACAAACGGTTTGCCCCTGATCCGCTGGATCATGATGCCCGTTTGCCCTCAATGCTTGAGCGCCGCCGTCTTTATGTGGAAACCCAAAACCCCCACGGAGGATAACCAATGTGTACCCGCATAAACCACATCCAAAAAACAGGGGAGCAAGTGGTAATCATTCGCGGAGATGACCAGGCTCACATCTATTACCCCTCGCTCCCATCACTGGTTAGGCTAACCCGCGTTATCCGTAGCTTAACGCCAAACTTGGCTAATGTGCTGCCCTTCTCGGATGGCTGGACGGTTTGCCTCAATCCATCATACCATAAGGCGCTGCTAAAAAAGCTTAACATTTCTGGTACAGCCGATGTCTAAACGATATGACAAAATCGTCAAAGACCTGCGCAGCCTGGGGTTTGATTTTCGTATCAATGATCTGGATGAGAGTATCGAAATAAAAACCCCCGAAGATGATTGGAGGATACTGGATGACACCAAAGAAGCCATTTACGAAATGGAAATGGAAGAGATGGGGTATGGCGTGCGTGGCAAGAAAAAGCCGCCCCAGTCATCAATTAAGCGAGCCATTCGCAAATTGGCCCACAACCAGCGATACAACCCGATCAAAGACTACTTCAACGGGCTGGAAGGCAAATATGGGCCGGTGGTTCCGGCTCGGATGGGAGCCGTCAACGCGGAGCCATACAGCATCCCGGCCTTTTGCGCCGGGTATCTGAAGAACCCGGACAAAATGGCCGGTGTTTGGCTGTTCCGGTGGATGGTGGGATGTATCGCCAGACTTTTTGAACAGGCTCGCAACCCGATGCTCGTCATCATTGGCGGTCAACGGATGGGCAAAAGCCGCTTGGTCAATTGGCTTTGCCCATTGCCGGACAATTTTCGGGAAGGCAAGATTGAACCTGAAAGCAAGGATGCCAGATTACGCTTGATAGACACCTTCATTCAGGAAGTGGGAGAGCTGGGCAGCACCACAAGGCGCACGGACGTTGAGGCGCTCAAAGAGCATATTACCAAAATCAATGTTCATGAGCGCGTGCCGTTTGGCAAGCTGCCTATTTTGAAACCGGCCATATGTAACTTTGTCGGAACGGTCAACTATGATGGAGCCGGATTTTTGAACGACCCCACCGGATCAAGCCGGTTTTTGTCCTTCCAGATTGACCGGATAAACTTTGATTACTCCAAAGATGTCAAGGTTGACACCCTTTGGGCGGAAGCATGGTGGTTTTACAAGAACATGCGTGAAGCCTGGGAATTGACCACCGATGAGGAAAAGAAACAGCAGCAAATCAACGCCCAATTTGAATTGGTCAGCGCCCTGGAAGATGTGATTGACCAATTCCTTGAAATCACCTTGGAAGACAGCGATTACATTCTGGCCCTGGTCATCAAAAACAAATTAGGCCCCCACTACCGCACCAGCAATGATACTATCTTTTACCGCGAACTGGCCAAGGTGCTTTACAAGAAAGGTTGTACCCGCAAGCGGGAACCCTACAAGGGCAAAGGGAACCCGCATAGATGGGCATGGTATGGCTTGAAATGGCGCATTTTTGACCTATAAGCAGATGTTTTTGCAAAAGTACCCGGAAAGCTGGCATGTCTAGCATGAAAAGCCTCAAAAACTCCCTTCATGCTAGATGATCGGTTATGTAGCATGGTCGCCGGACATGGGCAGAGATATAAAAATCCCTCATAAACCGGAAATTACATGCTACATGCTAGACATGCTAGATGTTTTTTTTAAAAATGCTGTTTACCCACACGATTACACAGTATAAAAACCCAAAATTTCGTAGTTTTTGTAGCATGAAAAGACGGGCTAAACGCCCATCCCTATACTGAGCTAATACCCGTTAATTTTGGGACACCCCAGAAGCCGGCTAACAAGCCAAGTGTCCCAAAAACGCAAGAAAGCCGCCCCGGTAATCGGAACGGCTTTCAAAGAACAGGCACAACGCCCATCCCATACGGGGATAGGATAACACGAAAGGACAAAAAATGTCAACCCTGATTGAGCAAATCAAGGACGAAATAACACTAATGGATGTGGTCAAAGATCACGTTTTATATCTGAAACCAACAATGCCGGACGGCTGGTATATCGGACGCTGCCCCTTTCACCAGCCCGGCCAGCCCAGCAAGGGTGATCCTGTTTCAAAACGTAAATTCTGGATTGATGCCCGGTCCGGACGTGGTATCTGTAGTTGCCACGTCCCCCGATGCGCAGCGCAAAACCCGGAGCATAAGCCAATGGACGTTATCAACTTTTATGCCAGGCTTCACGGCCTCACAAACCGGTTGGCCATCTTTGAGTTAGCTGACCGGCTCGGACTATTGGAGGATGAATAATGGGCAAAGATTGGGAAGAAAAAGCCATCATTCATGATTTACGCCAGGCACAACGCCACTCAGAGCAAATAGCCAGATTTTGCAATACCCCGGCAGGCCGCAGAAGGGCGCTGAAACTGTCTAAGATTGCCGAGGACAGGATTATCGGAAAAATAGAACGGATAGGCTATGAAGTCCACCGGACAACATACAACGCTCCATTTGATGCCTGGGTTGCAGGGTGCAAAATAGAGTTTAAAGCCTCGAATTGGCAGAATAAGGCGCAGCGCTACCAGGCCAATATCAGACACCACAACGCAGACATGATTATCTTCGATGCCATCAACGGCAGCGATCACTATTTTATCATCCCAATGCAAGCCGTCAAGCCGCGCCAATCGGTTGAGATATACAGTTATGATGTCAACCGCTACGCCGGGCAATGGTCGCCATACCTGGAAGCCTGGGATGTGTTGGATCAGGCCATAAAAGATACTTCGCATAAACCAATACAGTTAACTTTTTTGGACACAGCACAGTTGGCGCAAGCAGCGCCGGAAAGAGATTGTCCCAATGGAACTTGAAGAACTGATTTATATCCACAACGCATATCAAGACCTGAAACGCCAGGCTGACCAATTGCAACAGGACTTAACGAGTGTGGAAGGGCAGGGGTTGATTAATGCCAAGCCGTTCTGGATGAGAAAAGACAACCCAGACGGTAAACCGGATCAACTTGAGCTAACCCATTCAACCCACAGTAACTACTACAAACAGCACAACACCCGGAGAGAGTATATTGGGGTGAAACCTAAACGGATTAAGGAGACCTTAGAGGGGATAAAACGTTACCAGATACATCAGGACTTGCAAAGCCAAGCCAGGCAGCTTAACCGCAAAATTAGTGTAATAGAGATGTCATTCAGGCAGCTAAGAGCAAATACTTTTGCCAAACAACAAAACTTTTAATTTCA
>CAYWSS010000146.1:0-8087 GCA_964460505.1 uncultured Caldilineaceae bacterium
AGAAGATATGGGTAATCACCAAAATACTGTAGGGGTCAAGAACATGTTGAACAGATAGGATTATGAAATTCTCACGCAAAGCCGCTAAGAAAAACATTAAAATCTTTGCGTGAGATAAAAGTGTTCGACATCTTATTGACCCCTACAGTAATCACCAGAATACGCCCTATTGACAAATTAATTATTCCGTGATAAATTACTAATACGATTTACTAAATGGTATTACTAAATTGTGTCCAATGGTGAAACAAAGCAGCGGTGCGAGATCCAAACGCCCCTCGATGAATGATGTGGCCAAATTGGCCGGTGTCTCACAGACCACCGTCTCTTTTGTGGTCAACAATGTTGAAGGCGCAAATATCCCCCCGGAAACCCAGAAAAAAGTGTGGGACGCTATCAACGAATTGGGCTACCGGCCCAACGCCCTGGCCCGCGGCCTGCGCTCAAACCGTACCCACACCGTTGGTTTCATCACGGACGAGATTGCGACTACCCCCTATGCCGGTAAAACCCTGAAAGGCGCTCAAGAATTGGCCTGGACCAACGGTTACTTGCTGCTGCTGGTGAATACGGGCGGCAACCAGCAAATGAAGACCGCCGCCATCGATATGATGCTGGACCGGCAGGTAGAGGGTGTTATTTACGCCACAATGTATCACCGTGAGGTCTATCTCCCGGCTGTCATCCATGAAATTCCCACCGTCTTACTCGATTGCTTTATCAAAGACCACTCTTTGCCTTCCGTTGTGCCGGACGAAGTACAGGGCGGATACACCGCTACAGAAACGCTCATCCAGGCGGGACATAGCCGCATAGCATTTATCAACAACCGCGACGATATTCCGGCCACGTACGGGCGGCTGGTGGGCTACAAGCGAGCGCTCGCCGACCATGGCATCCCCTTTAATGAATCTCTGGTTCGCATATCTACAGCAAAAGGGATGGGTGATTATGAAAGCTACGCCGCCACCCTTTCGCTTATGCAGCAGCCGGAACCGCCCTCCGCCATCTTTTGCTTCAATGACCGGATGGCGATGGATAGTTACTATGCGCTACAGGAACTGAGGCTGTCCATACCCGAAGATGTGGCGGTGATAGGTTTTGACAACCAGGAATTGATTGCTGTCAGCCTACGTCCCGGTCTTACAACCGTCGCCTTGCCCCATTACGAAATGGGCCAATGGGCCACACAGCACTTGTTGGAATTGATAGAAAATTCAGATAATGAGACAGGCAGCGACCCGGTGCAGCATAAAATGGGCTGCCCTTTGATACCGCGCCAATCTGTATAAAGTGTTCACCCTGGCGATCGCTCGCCTTTTCTTTTGTAAATTGACTAATACGATTTACTAAAGTTAATTAAGGGAGTTTAACCAAAAAGGAGGTGTCCTTGCCAACAAAATTATCCGTTCGGTGCAGTGCTTACATTAAAATTTATAAGATCAATGCAGATTAATAAAGGAGGATTTTAACAATGCAACATCAAACCAAATTTTGGTCGATACTGACCTTGATGCTCATTATGGCCGTCGTGCTGGCCGCGTGTGGCGGGCAATCGGCCCCGGCACCGGTTGAACAACCGGCGCAAGAAGAAGCCCCCGCTGCTCAGGAAGAAAGCGCGGCAGAAGAAGAAGCACCGGCTAAAGAAGAAGTTGCCACCGAAGAAGAGCCGGCGGCTGAAGAGGAAGCCGCTGCCCCCAGCAGCGAGGCTATTTCGCTTAGCCTGTGGTACCACGGGGCAGGCAACGAGGCGGAGCGGGCGGTGATCCTGCAGATCATTGAGGATTTCAACGCTTCGCAAGGCGAGTATGTGGTCGAGATACAGGACTTCCCCCAGGCCAGCTACAACGAATCCATTGTGGCGGCTGCCCTGGCCGGAGATTTGCCTGACATCATTGATATGGACGGGCCGGTAATGCCCAACTGGGCCTGGTCCGGCTATCTGGCCCCGCTCAATCTTTCCGCCGGCGCCCTCGACGGCTTCCTGCCGGGCGCAATCGGTGAATGGGACGGTCAAGTCTACTCGGTTGGCCTGTGGGACGCGGCCAAGGGGATGTACGCCCGCCGCTCGGTGTTAGAGGCAAACGACATCCGTATTGCCACGCTTGATGAACCCTGGACGCTGGAAGAGTTTGATGCGGCGCTTGAGACGCTGCAAGCCACCGGCGAGTTTGAATACGCCTTTGATCCGGGGATGGCCTGGACCGGCGAGTGGTACCCTTATGCCTTCTCCCCCTTCCTGCAAAGCTTTGGTGGCGATATCATTGACCGTTCGACCTACCTGACGGCCGAAGGCGCGCTCAATGGCGATGAAGCGATTGCCTTTGGGGAGTGGTGGCAAAGCCTGTTTGAACGAGGGCTGGCCCCCGGCACCTCTCAGGACGCTGCCGACCGGGACACCGGCTTCATCGACGGCAAATATGCGCTCCAGTGGAACGGCAACTGGGCGGCTGTGGCTGCGCTTGATGCGCACGGCGATGACATGTTGTTTCTGCCGGCGCCCGATTTCGGTCACGGTTCCAAGATTGGGGCCGGGTCGTGGCAGTTTGGCCTTTCGGCAGACAGCGAGCACCCGGACGGAGCCAATGCTTTCATCGAATTCGCTATCCAGCCCAAGTACTCGGCAGCGTTTTCCGATGTGCTGGGTCTGGCGCCAACAACGCTGGAGGCAGCAGCTATGACCAGGAGCTATGCGCCAGGTGGCCCGCTGGAGGTCTTTTTTGGTCTCAGCGAGGCCCAGGCCTTAATCCGGCCCCCCACTCCCGCTTACCTGTCGGCAGCCCTCACCTTTGAAAAGGCTATGGCCGATATTACCAACGGGGCGGATGTGGCAACCGCCCTTGATGCCGCCGTTGACGAAATTGATGCCGATATTGAGGCCAATGATGGCTACGGCTTCACCGGTGAGGTGGTTTCAGAAGCGATGGCCGATGCCGCGGTCTTAAGCCTGTGGTACCACGGGGCAGGCAACGAGGCGGAGCGGGCGGTGATCCTGCAGATCATTGAGGATTTCAACGCTTCGCAAGGCGAGTATGTGGTCGAGATACAGGACTTCCCCCAGGCCAGCTACAACGAATCCATTGTGGCGGCTGCCCTGGCCGGAGATTTGCCTGACATCATTGATATGGACGGGCCGGTAATGCCCAACTGGGCCTGGTCCGGCTATCTGGCCCCGCTCAATCTTTCCGCCGGCGCCCTCGACGGCTTCCTGCCGGGCGCAATCGGTGAATGGGACGGTCAAGTCTACTCGGTTGGCCTGTGGGACGCGGCCAAGGGGATGTACGCCCGCCGCTCGGTGTTAGAGGCAAACGACATCCGTATTGCCACGCTTGATGAACCCTGGACGCTGGAAGAGTTTGATGCGGCGCTTGAGACGCTGCAAGCCACCGGCGAGTTTGAATACGCCTTTGATCCGGGGATGGCCTGGACCGGCGAGTGGTACCCTTATGCCTTCTCCCCCTTCCTGCAAAGCTTTGGTGGCGATATCATTGACCGTTCGACCTACCTGACGGCCGAAGGCGCGCTCAATGGCGATGAAGCGATTGCCTTTGGGGAGTGGTGGCAAAGCCTGTTTGAACGAGGGCTGGCCCCCGGCACCTCTCAGGACGCTGCCGACCGGGACACCGGCTTCATCGACGGCAAATATGCGCTCCAGTGGAACGGCAACTGGGCGGCTGTGGCTGCGCTTGATGCGCACGGCGATGACATGTTGTTTCTGCCGGCGCCCGATTTCGGTCACGGTTCCAAGATTGGGGCCGGGTCGTGGCAGTTTGGCCTTTCGGCAGACAGCGAGCACCCGGACGGAGCCAATGCTTTCATCGAATTCGCTATCCAGCCCAAGTACTCGGCAGCGTTTTCCGATGTGCTGGGTCTGGCGCCAACAACGCTGGAGGCAGCAGCTATGACCAGGAGCTATGCGCCAGGTGGCCCGCTGGAGGTCTTTTTTGGTCTCAGCGAGGCCCAGGCCTTAATCCGGCCCCCCACTCCCGCTTACCTGTCGGCAGCCCTCACCTTTGAAAAGGCTATGGCCGATATTACCAACGGGGCGGATGTGGCAACCGCCCTTGATGCCGCCGTTGACGAAATTGATGCCGATATTGAGGCCAACAACGGTTATGGATTTGGTAACTAAAAGTTTTTAGCTTTCACCCCACGGCTATAGTTTTTAAGAAAAGGATTTTGGATCCGTAGTGGCGTACCCTTGTGGTCACCACGTAGGGCAGGCACAAGGCGCTACCACTACCCAAAAACATTATCTAAACATCTATAGCGCAACTCCCCTCTCCCAATCCGGGAGAGGGGACGAGGGTGAGGATCAAATTCAGGAGTCATAAAATGACAACAACAACCAAGGTTGAGCCGCCTGCAAGTTTGAACCAAACTCGATCTCAACGCAGATTTAATGACCGGCAGATGGAATCTCTGATCGGTTGGCTGATGGTCAGCCCGGCAATCCTGTTTTTGGCGGGCTTCCTGATCATTCCGTTTTTACTGGCGTTTATCTTTGCGTTCACTAATCAGCGTCTCATTTCACCCAACCCAACGGAGTACGTTGGAGCCCGTAACTTTGCCCGGCTGCTCACCGTGCGGACTCTAATCCTTGATTCCATTGTTGATGAGTCTACCGGAGAGCCGCTGCTTGGCGACGATGGAAACTACACCTACCCCCGCGTGCGTGTGTACACGCGCAAAAATCCGGAGTATCCCCAATACAACGGCCTTCAGGAGTGGACACACTGGAACTGGGGCGATTCCCGGTTGGTGTTTCTGGCCGGCGATGCCGTATTTATGAAATCGTTGGTTAATACTTTTACCTTTGCCCTGTTTGTTGTTCCACTTCAGGCCGGGCTGGGTCTGGTTTTAGCCCTGATCATTAATAAGCGGATAAGAGGGGTCAACCTCTTCCGCACCATTTATTTTATGCCGGTCGTTGTTTCTATAGTCGTTGTGGCAATCCTGTGGCAATTTATTTACGACGGGCAAAACGGTCTTCTCAACACGTCCCTCAGCTTTCTGACCTTTGGCGCCTTTAAACCGGTCGACTGGCTTGGTAATACATCAACGGCCCTGCCGGCAATCATGGGGATGTCGATTTGGCAAGGGGTTGGCTTCCACATGGTCATTTGGCTGGCCGGATTGCAAACCATTCCCGCCGTGCTGTACGAAGCTGCCTCTGTGGAAGGCGCAAACTCCAGGCAACAATTCAGGTATGTCACCTGGCCCGGTCTCCGCGCCACCGCGGTATTTGTACTCATTACCATTACCATGCAGGCTTTTGGGCTTTTTGCCCAAATTAATGTAATGACTCGAGGCGGGCCGCTGGACTCGACCACCACCGTTATCTTCCAGGCCTACATAAAAGGCTTTGAGAAGCAAGACATTGCCTACGGCTCGGCCATATCGGTTGTATTCTTCATTATGGTGTTGACAGTGGCCCTTATTCAGCGCTTTTTAACAAGGGAAGGGGCAGAAAGCTGATGACAACCCAAAATTTAAAAAGCCGCCGGCCCATACCGGCTGACACCGGCCGCTACGTGTTGATGACTCTGTTAGGTATTATTTTCTTTTTCCCAATTCTGTTCATGGTGATTTCATCACTGAAACCAAGCCTGCAGATACTTCAGGATTCTGCATCTTTACGTGCCTTCCTGCCGGTTGGCGACCTCTCCTTTCAGAATTACAGCGATGCGTTTGAGCGGGCGCCGATAGCCCGTTTCATCTTTAACTCAGTGCTGGTGACCGCGGTCACCCTGACCTTGAGCCTTTTTGTAAACTCGCTGGCGGGCTACTCTATTGCTTGCCTTCGCTGGAAAGGTAAGGGGATTGTGCTTACGGTGATCATTGCCACCTTTATTTTACCGTTCGAGGTCATTGCCGTTCCGCTGCTGCTGATTGTCAGCCGCCTGCCCTGGATTGGTGCCGGCGGCCTTACTCAGGGTTGGCTCAACTCCTATCACGTCCAAATCATCCCCTTTATTGCCGACCCCTTTTCAATTTTCCTTTTCGTTCAGTTCTTTAAATCTTTGCCGGGAGATCTCATCGAGGCGGCCCGGATAGACGGGGCGGGTTGGTTCCAGATTTACCGGCGGGTGATCATTCCGGTATCGGGTCCGGTAATTGCCACCGCCGCCATTCTCAGGGGTCTATACATGTGGAACCAATACCTGTGGCCCATTATGGTGGTTCAGGCCGAAGAGTACCGCCCGGTTATTGTAGGCCTCGATTATTTCTTTCAGCTTAATGTGGCCTGGGGAGAGGTGATGGCCTATCTGTCGCTCATCACCATTCCGATCCTTATCCTCTTTCTGGCGCTCCAGCGGGTTTTCGTTGAAAGCATTGCCTCAAGTGGAATAAAAGGATAATACCGTGCCTCTAAAACTACCCGATAAATGGTTGTGGGACTTCTGGTTTGCCCAGGATGACCCCAATACTCACATTTTCTATTTGCAAGCCTCCCGCGCCCTGTCTAATCCTGACCGACGCCACTGGCATGTATCTGTTGGGCACGCCGTATCGAAAGACCTGCAAACCTGGACGGTGCTGCCGGACGCCCTGAGGCCCAGCCCATCCCCGGCATGGGATGATTACACCACCTGGACGGGAAGCGTCATCAAACGTGATGGTTTGTGGTATCTGTTCTACACGGGGTCAAGTCGCAAGGAAAAGGGGCTGGTGCAGCGTATTGGGGTAGCTACCTCTGCTGACTTGCTCAAGTGGAAAAAACACCCGGGCAACCCCCTGATTGAAGCTGACCCTCAATGGTACGAACTTCTTGACCTTAATTTATGGCACGATCAAGCCTGGCGTGACCCGTGGATTTTCCAGCATCCCACGACCGGCGATTTTCACGCCTTTATCACCGCTCGCATAAACTACGGCCCTGCCGATGGACGCGGGGTTGTGGCTCAAGCTCGCTCCAGTGATTTGATTCAGTGGGAGGTGTTGCCGCCTGTTTGCGAGCCGGGTGATTTTGGCCAGCTTGAAGTGCCGCAATTAGTTAAAATTAAAGGGCGCTATTATCTTCTGTTTTGCACCTCGATAAAAACCCACGCCGCTCAATGGACACAGCGAACCGGCCTGACTCCCGTGACAGGCACCCACTATTTGGTGGCCGATGACCCGCTGGGACCGTATCAATTATCAACAAATGAATTTTTTGCCGGTGATGCCGCCGGCTCATTGTATAGCGGCAAATTGATACGGGGCGCAGGGGGTGAATGGTTCTTTATGGCTTTTCGTAATTTTGATAAAAACGGCGAGTTTCTTGGGGAGATTATAGACCCGCTGCCTGTTAAAATAGACAACACGGGCAACCTGATGATTGGGTTCTAAACGCCTCTTGTGACTCCCCTGAAAAAAGCAATGATTTCAGGATAGTTCTCTTATTGAATAAAAACGCCGGAACAGGCTGTTAGCCCGCCCCGGCGTTTTTACACTGAAAGCGATGGAGTTTTAGCGGTAGTTGTTGGCCAGTATAATCAGGTCGAAGATGTTGACAATACCGTCGCCGTTCAGGTCTGCTTTGGGTTCACTGCCGTTAAAGTAGGTTGTCACCGCCACCAGGTCAAGAATATCTACTTTGCCGTCGCTGTTTATGTCGCCGGCTTTGAGCCGAAGCTGTTCCCCACCCGTGTTGGGCAGGTCGATTTCTTCAGCAATAAAGCCGGGGCGCTCGGCTCGCATGCAGCGATAGTTTTGCCCGTCATCCGGCACTTCAAAGTTACCGCCGGCATCGGTGGTAGCGGCGGGCAGGCCAAAGACCGCCGTATCGCAGCTATCTGCGCTCAAGTAAATTTCCACCCCGCTGTCATCAGAGCGCCCTTCCAGGTCAATCACGCCACGCAACGGGCCGCTATCCGGGTTGTCGTTGCCGGAGTCGTGGTCGGGGCCATCCGGGTTGTCGGTGCTGTCGTTGTCGTTGCCGGAGTCGTGGTGGGGGCCATCCGGGTTGTCGGTGCTGTCGTTGTCGTTGCCGGAGTCGTGGTCGGGGCCATCCGGGTTGTCGGTGCTGTCGTTGTCGTTGCCGGAGTCGTGGTCGGGGCCATCCGGGTTGTCGGTGCTGTCGTTGTCGTTGCCGGAGTCGTGGT
>CAYWSS010000146.1:8187-10361 GCA_964460505.1 uncultured Caldilineaceae bacterium
GTTGCCGGAGTCGTGGTCGGGGCCATCCGGGTTGTCGGTGCTGTCGTTGTCGTTGTCGGAGTCGTGGTTGTCGGTGCCATCGCAATCTGATGCTTTCCGGCTTTTAATTTTG
Organism: uncultured Caldilineaceae bacterium; assembly: GCA_964460505.1. Classification (GTDB taxonomy): domain Bacteria; phylum Chloroflexota; class Anaerolineae; order 4572-78; family J111; genus J095. The sequence continues at coordinate 8,300 of CAYWSS010000146.1, forward strand.
GTGGCGATCTTCTGCCCGCCGCTGGTGTAATACTTCACTTCGGCGCAGGTACCTTGCCCCAACGGGCCGTGTTCGGTTTTCAACCGGGTGCTGCCCGATACTTCAAAAGCCATGCCACCCACAACCCACGTCCCGGTATCGCCGGCGGGCCGGCTGTCAATTTTGCCTTTCCACTCATTGCCGCCGGCCTGGGCGGCCACGGGCAACACCAGCATCAAAACTAAAAGTAATAACAGCGCGTATCGTTTTTTCAGGATCATTTGAGAAACCTCCTCTGTCCTTGAGCTTGAATTGAATTTGAGATTTTAAGATTAAAGAAATGGGTGAGACGTAAAAGGGACAGAGGAGGCGCGCGGACCGGTTGTGCCGCGCAGAAACAACCACGAGCCACGTACAGAGCCGGCAGCCCGGCAGACGGGGCAGCGGGTTGGACAACCATAAATGATATAAACGGCGTGTATCTACGCAAAATAGTGGGTCGAACAGTTGTCATTTTTTTGCTCTGCTGTTAAAGTACAGGGTGGAAAATCCGCCATTAAATCTACAGGTTTATCATAAATAAATTTTATGAAAAAATGATGTAAGCAATGTGAATCTTTTTTCATTAACGGTTAGAATTTTTCTAACCCGGTCCATAATTTTACAGAAGGCGGACTTAGCCTGCGCAGTCCGGCAATAATAATAAGGGTCTTTGATATTTCCCGTGTAACCGTTCCCCCCCCAACCCCCAGGGGGTTGGGGGGGGAGGGCATTTACGAGGAGCTATTACTCGCTCGTAGTCAGCCTCGAAGCGAAAGCGGAGTGGCGTTAGACAACCGAAGGTCCACTGCGCTGCGTATCCAGCTACGAACATTTTATACGAGGAGCTATCACCATGAATTATTCAACCTCCCCCCCTCGCCTGTTTGGAGCCATTGAGGCCGGGGGCACCAAGTTTGTGTGCGCCGTTGGCTCGGGGCCGGATAATCTACGAGAAGAAATCAGATTTCCGACCACCACCCCGGCCGAAACCATCGGTCGGGCGCTTGACTATTTTAAGGCGCAAGCCGCCAAAGAAGCGCCGGCAGCTATCGGCATTGCCTCATTTGGGCCGGTTGACCCCGATCCCGATTCGCCGACGTGGGGGTATATCACCAGTACCCCCAAGCCCCACTGGGCCAACACCGAGTTTGCCACCATTTTGCAGCGCGAATTAAATGTGCCGGTTGGCTTTGACACCGACGTCAACGGCGCGGCGCTCGGTGAGCATCGCTGGGGGGCGGCGCAGGGCGTGGAAAATTTCATCTACCTGACCATTGGCACCGGTATTGGCGGTGGCGGCATGGTCAACGGACAGTTGATCCACGGCCTGCTCCACCCGGAAATGGGCCACATTTTGCTGCCGCCCCACCCGGATGATCCTTCGCCGCAGGGCTTTTGCCCCTACCACGGTAACTGTCTGGAGGGCATGGCCAACGGCCCGGCTCTGGAAAAACGGTGGGGCCAACGCGCCGAAACTTTTTCAAAAGATCACCCGGCCTGGAATCTGGAAGCGCACTATCTGGCCGCCGGTCTCAGCAGTTTAATCTGCACCCTGTCGCCGCAAAAAATCATTCTGGGCGGTGGGGTAATGGATCAGCCGCATCTCTTTCCTGTGGTGCGTAAAAAGGTGCAGCAGTTGCTCAACGGGTACGTGCAGGCCCCTGCTATCCTCGAGCAAATTGATGATTATATTGTGCCGCCCGGCCTCGGCAACAAAGCAGGTATTTTGGGAGCCATCGCGCTGGCAGAAAATCAATTAACAATTAACAATTAACAATTAGTGGTTTTGTTAACGGCCCCCCTGATTTGCCGGCCACTCGACCCAAATTGCGAATGGTATGAATGGGCGAACACCTGCGCCGGCCGCAGTGCAGGGGTGACGCAAATTGTTAAAAAATATTCGCAAAATTCGCAATTAGATTTTTCCGCTGCGCAAGTCGAGTTACTGTCAAATTGGCAGGGCGTCCGTTAATGAGATTAGCGGGTACAAAACATGTGCCGTGCGCTAACACTACACAGCGCGCTGACACACGCGTGCCAT
>CAYWSS010000147.1:0-10360 GCA_964460505.1 uncultured Caldilineaceae bacterium
GGAAACCGGGATTAAATAACTTGTGCATTTGAAATGTGTCATTTCGAGGAGGTACTCTCCCTTCGGTTGAAATGACATGCACAAGTTAATTAATTCTCATTCCTTAGCCATCCTTTACTTTTTGCAGGGAATATACGCTTTCCATCACCCTGACCAGGTCTTGCAGCGAGAAGGGTTTTGACAGAACCCCTTGAAAGCCAAATTCTTTGGGGTTGGCCATAACCGGGTTATGGCTGTAGCCGCTGGCTACTATAGCCTTAATGCCGGGATCATATACTTTTAACTCTTTCAGCGCTCCTCTGCCTCCCATTCCGCCCGGTACTGTTAGATCAAAGATAACCAGATCAAACGGGTGGCCGCTTTCTTTGGCTTTTTTGTACCGGCCAACGGCTTCCGTTCCATTTGAAGCGGCTTCAACCTGGCACCCATTAAATTGTAACATGCGTCTCAGTGTTTCTCTAATTATTTCATCATCGTCCATGATCAGCACGTTTGCATTAAATTGCCCGCTTTTTGCTTCGGTTTGATACTGCCTGGGCTGTTTGGTTGAGACAGGCAAATAGAAGGTAAAAGCAGCGCCCTTGCCTTGCTCTGATTCTACTTCTATCGCCCCTTTATGTTTGGTAATAATCGAGTAGCAAGAGGCCAACCCCAATCCGCTCCCCAACGGTTTGGTGGTAAAGTAGGGGTCGAATATTTTTTGCAGGTCTTCTTTAGCTATGCCAATGCCCTGGTCTTTAACAGAGACTTTTACATAGTTCTCCTCTTTAAGGCTGGAGACAGGTTGGGCTTTTGTAATGTGAACGTTGCCGGCAGAAATAGTAATTGTTCCCCCGTTGGGCATAGCCTGAACTGCGTTGATAATCAGGTTATGAAGGACCTGATTAATCTGGTCGCTGTCAATTTCGACAACAGGCAAATTGTCGGCAAATTCAAGCTTGTAAGCTACATTGCTGCCTCTTAAAGCAAAGGCAGCGCTTTCTTCAATTATGGCTTCAATAGAGGCCGCTTCGGTAACGGGCGTGCCCCCTTTGGAAAAGGTCAGCAACTGCGAGGTAAGTTTTACGGCTCGATCACAGGCTTTTTCAATATCGGTAAAACACAGCTCTAAATTGCGCTTGTCTTCAGGGTTGGCCCTGCCCAAAAGAGTATTGCCCTTGATCACTTGCAGGATGTTGTTAAAATCATGGGCAATGCCTCCGGCCAACACCCCCACCGACTCCAGTTTTTGGGCCCGCAGTAGTTCTTGTTCCATGTGTTTACGTTCTGTAATATCGCGGGCTATTATTTGAACGGCCGGTTTACCCTGGTAAGTAAGCGGCACGCCAACCACTTCTACCTCTACCGGGCTGCCGTCCAGCCGCAGAAACTTTTCGGCCAGTAAAGGAGCGGGCACGCTTTCTTCTGTCTTCTGGCTCATTCGTTTTTTGACAACATCCCGATATTCAGGATGTACCATTTCAAGGGTCGGTTTGCCAATAAGCTCTTTCGCGTTTTTGGCGCCCATCATCTTGACCGCAGCGGGGTTGACAAACACAATTTTTCCGCCGCTGTGAACCGCAATTGCGTCGGGCGAAAAATCCACAAGCTGGCGGTAGCGCACTTCAGATTCCCTGATTTCAACTTTCAACTGTTCGTTAGAACTCCGCACCCGGCTGTACAGTTTAGAATTTTTTATGGCAATGGCGGCATGATCGGCCAGGATGGTAAACAAGAACTGGTCCATCTCACTGAAATCAGCCAGATGGTAGCCGGAATCAACGTATAATATGCCTAGCAATTGGCGGCCAAAAAGAAGAGGCGAACACATAATTGACCTGAGATTAAGTTCAAAAACGCTGTCAGAAAGGTGTTCACTACTGTCTTCGGTGTTAAGGATAAACACATTTCTTTTATTTTTAATGACCTGCCGGACAATTGAATGGGAGAAAACGGCCTGGTGAATTCTATCTTCATCCAGGGGGATATTGTAAATAATGCTGGTATCGGTTTGAACCTCTCCATTTTCATTGATTAAGGCAATGAACCCCCGTTCGGCATTAACCAATTTTATGGCTTCGGACAAAATTACGTTCAGAATATTGTCTAAATTATCCAAAGAAATAATGCGGTTGGTGACCTCTTTTAGCCGCAGCAGGTCTTCTTTATGGGCCAATTCCCACATGCGGTTTAAGATATGCGTAAGCTTGTCATCAACCTCGCCGGCGCTCAAATAGAGCAAGACTATTTCTCTGGATAGATTTATTCTGTCTCCGGATGCCAACCTTCTCCTTGTTACCCGCTCGCCGTTAACAAAGATATGGTTTCTGGCGCCTTTATCAACAATACTGTAGGTATCTCCCTCGATGATAAGCGTGGCGTGCAGGCGGGACACCTTTCCGCTGTCTAAAACAATGTCATTTTCAGACCCCCGGCCCAGCGTGTACTCGTTCTTTTTAAGGGGCAGTTGTCTTATAATTTTATTATTTTCTATCTGGATGAGTTGTTTCATTCCATACCTGCCTCGGCCGCTTCCATATCCATATCGTCACTTTCGGTGTGGTCATCGGGAGCTTTTTTTGTCGACTCCCGAGGGGATGAAACCGGTTCGTCTTTGGTCTGGGTGAGCAGGTTCTCGTCTTCAACTTCCGTTATCGACAAGTTCGATTCACCTGTCATTACTTTTTTCGACGGTGCAATCTGTTCTGCCGAAGGTGCCAGAGATTCTAAAATTGTTATAACCCGGCCGGCCTGATATTTGTTATCAAGCGAGAGAAAAATATCTCTGGCCTGACTCAGTGCCGCTCCGGCCAGCGTCGGGTTGTTTTGCCGAAGGTGCAGCAATCCCCAGGTTTTTTGAATAAATCCCGTTTGAATTGGATTATCCAGGCGTTTGGCCAAACCCAGGCTTTGGGCCAGATATTGTTCTGCCTGAACATAATTTGCTTCGGCGATAGCCACTTTAGCTTGTAATTGCCAAAATTGGAGCCGGTAGAAGGGATTTTTATATTTTCCGTCCACAGCTAATTGCAACCCCTGGTTGATCTTCCTCTGGGCTTTATCACTGGCTCCGGTTTTAAGATATGTTTTAGCCAGATAGAAAAATCCTTCCAGATAGGAATTGTCCCGGCTGTCTTCTTCCATCTGCAAAAATTGGCTCAGGTTTTGTTCAGCGTCCTCGTAGTTGCCCTGAGCCAGCTCCAGCCTGCCTTGAAACAGGTAAGCCAGGCGCACCTGGTAGGGGTCTGGGCTGGCTTCAACTCTTTCGATGTGTCTTTTTAGTTGGGAGAATTCACCGTGTTGCAGCGCTCCGAAAAGATAAGAGTGCGAAATCCAACATTCGAACCAGTAGATTTTACCCATTTCCTGAGACAACTGCGAGGCCAACTGCTTCCACGCCAGCAGGTCATCCCAACGGCCGCTAAAGGCGGCTCTTGCTCCAACTGCGGTCAGTGTATGCCAGTAGATGGTTTGGTCCGACTTGCCCTCAACCATCAATTGGCGAATTTTTTCGATGTTGTCCATGTCAACCGGTTGGCCCCGGTAGGCTCTGGCTTTATCTCGCCAAAATAAAGCCCAGGAGTAGGTGGGCCAGGCCTCGTCCGGTAGCGTGTCGAGCTGCTTTTCAAAGATGTCGATGGCAGTTTGGGCGTGGTCAAAACAATCGTTCTGATAGCCCTGGTACCAATCGACCAGACAAACGCCCGCTCCGTAGAGGGTAGCCCACAGCAGCGTTTCTTCCTTCACCCGGCAAGTTTGCACGACCTCTGAGATTTTTTCACGGGCTGCCCGGTAATTGCTGGTGATGGCGCTGTTAACAATATAGGCCAGCGACAGGCCAAAAACCTTGTCAATATTATGTTGTTGGGTGTAATGGTTGATGGCGGCCTGGAGCCAGGTGAGGCAGGTTGCGGCATCAATCCAGGCGGCGCTGCTAAATTGAGCCGCCTTTTCGTAAATTTCCAATAATAGCGCATCCCGGTCAGGGTAGGTTGGGGTATTTTCTAAAAGACGGGCGGCGGCCCGATAATGTCCAAACGCTTCCCATTCCGCCTGATTGCGTTCGGCGGCTCTGGCTGCTTGCAGCGAAAAATCAATAGCCTTGGGGTTGGCCTCGGCTGCCACAAAATGGTGGGCCACGGTGGGAACAAGCGCCTGATTATCTGCGGCTAATTTATTCTCAAAAAAGATTGCGGCCTGTAAATGATAAGCCCTTTTTTGCGGTTCCGGTAAATTTTGGTAAAGGGCGCGGCGTATTAAATTGTGACCAAACCGATAATCGCCGTTGGTTTTGATAATGATCTGGCGATTCATCAGGTCATCAATTGACCGGAAAAAGCGGGTCTCTTCAAAGCCGGCCACCCCTCGCCAGTTTTCCAGGTTTAGCTTGTCTTCAAGCACCGCGGCCGCTCCGGCTATGGCCCTTGTTTGGCTCTCCAGGTTATTAATTCTGTAGCGTAACCGTTCTTCTAATTTCTTCGGCAGCGACAGCGTTTCAAGTTGAACCGGCTCTATCCATTGATTGCCCGATTTGGTGAGCCAGCCTTTGGCAATCATAAATTGCAAAAACTCCAGCAAATCAAAAATGTTGCCGCCGAAGTTGTTGAAACTGTAGGCCAAAAACTCTGGCGAGACCGCGGTGGGGTAGAGCAGGTTTTCCAAAAATATTTTGGTCTGGGCTTTATTTAATGGGGCTAATTCCAGGTAATCACTCAATTTTTCATTGACCGTATGCCACAAGGGGGATGTTTTCCCGGCCTTGTCATTTCTGAAGTTGGCAATAATCAGGGCTGCCAGTTCCTCTTTGCGCCGAATCAGGTGGTTCAAGACCTGTAAACTCTTTAAATCCAGCCGGTGCGTGTCGTCAATAAACAACACCAGGGGAGTTCTTTGGGAAATAGAGGCTACCCAATTTACAATAGTTGCGGCAATTTTCTCATCGGTAACTGCGCCGTTGCTGCTTAAAAAGTATGGGCTTTTATCGAAGGTTATCCCCAATTCTTTTTTATAACGCAGGGTTTCGTGCTCTTCAGAAAGCGGGATGATGTGTTGCAGCAGGTTGCCGGCCCACCCGTAAATCTGTTCTCCGCTATGCCGCCTGTCAAGATAGAGAGCGGGAATGCCTTCCAGTTCTGCCATGGTTTTCATCTCGTTCAGCAGCCGGGTTTTGCCTGCCCCGGCGGGCGCGCCGATAAACAGGGAGGCGCTGCGTCTTTGCCTTAATTGCAGCACGCGCTGCTTAAACTGTTCTATTTCTTTGGTTCGGCCAACCAACTTGCTGCTGTACAGGTAGCCGCGTTTTTGAGCCGTTGTCTCGGCCAGAGATTTTTGGCCGCTTACAAGCTGCAAATCTTCTAAAACGGCGGCGGTATTTCGATATCTTTGGCTTTGGTCTTTTTCCAGCAATTTCATAATTATGCTGTTCAGCGATGGTGATACATCAGAACGCAGCGCAGCTGGCTCCGGGGGAATTTCTTTTAGATGCCCCTGCAAAATTTCTTTTTTACTGCCCCTAAAAGGGCGATTTCCCGTTAAAAGCTCGTAGCCAATAATGCCCAGCGAATAAAGGTCGGTGCTTTCATTGATGATGCCGCCAACAATTACCTCCGGGGCCAGATAGTGGTAGGTGCCGGAAATTTTACCGGAGGCTTGCGTTCCCACCTGGCTTATCAGGCCGTAATCGAGCAGTTTGATTGAGCCATTTTCCAGCAGTTTGATGTTATCGGGTTTAAGGTCTCGATGCACATACAAACGCGAGTGAATAACCGCCAGGGTTTGACATACCTGGCTCAATATACCGGTGACCTGCCGGACGGAGGGCTGAGATAATTCTGACAGATTCCGCCCCTCGACAAGCTCCATGGTAATAAAGGGGATATTCTCCTGATTTATGCCAAACTCAAACACCTGCACAATGTTGGGGTGTTGAAATTGTGACATAATGCGAAACTCATTTTTGAATTTGAGCGTAGCCGCAGGAGAATCCAGATGATGCCGGCTCAACTCTTTCAAGGCTACATGCTCGGCTCTGATTAAATCGTACACCTGATAAATCTTGCCCATCCCGCCCTGTCCAATTTCTGTCAGGTTGGTGTAGCGTTTGCCAAAAGGAAATGTTGGTTCTGTCATCGTTATTAACCTTATCGTTCAAACATATTGAATACATTCAAGCTGGGTTGGAAACGGCAAATGCAGAAAGTTACAATGGGCTGCCCCGCCAAATCCACACCCAATAAACCCCTGGACGCGCGCCCTCCTCAATTAACTTGTTACCCATTTAACAATTATACATTCAGGGGAGCAATTCAGTCAAGCCATTGCCGGTGCCGGCTCGTAAATTTTTAATTCAGGAAATGATAATGTTTCAGGCGCGCAGCAGCGCCTCCAAAATCCAGGCGGCGGCCCGTTTATCCAGCGGAGAGTTGTTATTGCCGCATTTGGGGCTGTAAATGCAACTGGGGCAGCCGTCGTCGCAGGGACATTCTTTAATGGTAGACAGGGTAGCTTCCCACAGTTCTGCCAGCAGGTTGAAGCCCTGCTCGGCAATGCCCACCCCACCGGGGTAGCCATCGTAAATGAAAATTTGAGGCATCTCGGTAGCAGGATGCAGTGGGGTAGAAAGGCCGCCAATGTCCCAGCGATCGCACATGGCAAACAGGGGCAGCAAGCCGATGGCTGCGTGCTCGACGGCGTGCAGGCCGCCCAAAAAATCCCGGCCCCGCCGGGCCAGCCGCCTGGCCCACTGCGGCGGCACATCCCACCAGACCGCCCGGGTTTCAAAGGTGTTTACCGGCATTTCCAGGGGGGTTTCGCCCAGGTTGGCCTCGCTAAATTGGCGCACCCGGCGGTAGCCCACCACCTGCTGGCTAACGCGCACCACGCCCCAGTAAGCGGTGCAATGCTTCATCTGTTTGTGGTGCAGCGAGCGAATAATATTAATGTCGCTGAGTTCGTGAACTTGCGTGTAGTAATCAACTTGAGCCGGCATCAACGTGGCCTGGCCTTTTTGCAGGTCAAGATCGGTAACGATATAATTTTCGCCCTGATGCATGTAGATGGCCCCGGGGTGGGCCCGGCTGTAGGCCGAGGTTTCATCCATCTCTTCCAACCGCTTGTTTTTTTTGCTGCTATCCACCAGCACCACCGGCTTGTTACCCACGCTGCGGATGCTAACGTGTTGGGCCGGATAATCGCCGCCGCGATAGTACCATTTATCGTGGTCGGTCTCGTAGCTCATCAAGCCCTGCTCTTCTAAATTGACCATGGCCTGCACAAATTCGCCGCCAAAATGGGCTTCATCGCCGGGGGTGAGGGGCAGTTCGTGGGCGGCGCAGGGCAGGTGCTGCTCCAGAATATACACGTTACCGGGATCGATCAGGGCGTGTTCGTGCGGGCGCTCAAACAGTTGTTTGGGGTGGCGCATAAAATATTGGTCCAACGGATTGTCCAGCCCCACCAGGATTGCCAGCGAACTGCTGTTGCCGCGCCCGGCCCGCCCGGCCTGCTGCCACAAGCTGGCAATGGTGCCCGGATACCCCACCGACACGGTGGCATCCAGCCCGCCCACATCCACGCCCAATTCCAGGGCAGAGGTGGCGGTTACGCCAATTAGATCGCCCCGGAACAGCGCCTGCTCAACTTCCCGGCGATGCTTTGCCAGGTAGCCGGCCCGGTAGGAGGCAATGCGCTCTTTAAGTTCGGGGTCGGTGCGGTCAAGCGTTTGGCGGGAGTAGTTGAGAATAAGCTCGGCCACGACGCGGGCTTTGGTAAAGGTGATGTTCCTGATTTCCTGGCGGGCCAATTCGGCAAAAAGGTTGGCGGCTTCGCCGTTGGGGCTGCGCCGGCTGGATTTAGCCTGATCCACAAAGGGTGGATTCCACATGGCAAACTGTTTGGGGGCCTGCGGCGACCCGTCATCATTAACCACTTGCGGTTTGTGGCCGGTTAGCCGCTTAATGTGCGCGCCGGGGTTGGCAATGGTGGCCGAGCAGCAAATAAATTGGGGTTGGTTGCCGTACAGCCGGCACAGGCGGGTTAAACGCCGCAGCACCACCGCCACGTGGCTGCCAAATACGCCCCGGTAAATGTGCGCCTCATCAACCACTACAAATTTTAGATTCTTGAGAAAGTGACTCCACAAACGGTGGTTGGGCAAAATGCCCATGTGCAGCATATCCGGATTGGTGAGCAGAATATTAGCTTCCTGCCGCCGCCGGCTGCGCGCCCGCTTTTCGGTGTCGCCATCGTAGGTGCCAAAACGGGGATTGATGGGCGAGCGCCCCGGGTTGTTGGTTGCGGCCGTAAGCTTAAAGCTGTGAACCAACGCTTTTAAATTACGTAGCTGGTCTTGAGCCAGGGCTTTGGTTGGAAAAAGGTACAGGGCGCGGGTGGCCGAGTTTTGGGCCACGGCTTCCAGAACCGGCACGTTGTAACAGAGCGTTTTTCCACTGGCGGTGCTGGTGGCAACTACCACGTGCTGCCCGTTTCGGGCGGCGTTGATGGCCTGGGCCTGGTGCAGATACAATTTTTTTGCGCCGCCGGCTTTTAGGGCCTCTACCAAAGAGCGCATCATGGGCTGTTCCAGCGACTCGTAACGGGCGCGGCGGGCGCCAATCCGCTCGATATGAACGAGCTGGTCTTCGTAAAAACTCTGTTCTTTGAGGCTGTTGAAAAAATCAGTAGGATTCATCTTGCGCGTTATTTTACCATAAGCCGCCCAAAACACTGAAAACTCCGCAGAAATAGCTTAGTGCCAAGTCAACTTTGTTTTGACGGGTAGTTAAGCCCCTTGTGGGCATTGTTACAGCAGTAAAAAGGGCACAAGGCCCAATGCTACACCCGTCAATTAGAACTTGACTGTACAGGTTCAGTAAACCCGGTGCTGTGGCTCGGTCAGAGACGGAAAATGTTTGAATTTTTTTGAATTAGGCAGATAAACAGAGGAACCCGAAATAGTTTCATTTTCCTACTGTTGCTTTAAGGCTGTTTGTGTTAGAATATTATGTAGACAGCTTAAGCTGTCTACATAATATTTATTTTTCGATGAGATTATTGTATGAATTTGACCTTTATAACGCTTGGCTTGCTGATATTAATTTTGCTGTTGGCGGCCGGCTTGCTGGTGCTTTTGCGCCGCCGGCGTACATCTGCAGCGGATGAGACGAAAGCCGAGAAACCTAAAGGAAAAGCCAGGAAGAAGGGGAGCAGGAAAGCACCCGTCAAGCAGAGAGGCAGGCGAGCGGCCAAACCGGCTGCCAAAACTGCCAAACCGGCTGATTCTTCCGCAAAAATTCTGGGAGATTCTCCGTCTGAACCGGTGGCGGCCCCTGCAACGGACTACACCCCGGCCGGAGATAAAATTCGCATTTTAATTGTGGACGATAATACCGGCACCCGCGAAAATGTAAGCCGGTTGCTTTATTTTGAAGACGACCTGGAGGTCATTGGGCAAGCCATTAATGGCCGGCACGGGGTTGAGATGGCCATCGAACTAAAACCCCACATTGTGCTGATGGACATCAACATGCCGGATATGGACGGTATTGCCGCTACCAGCGAAATGGCGGTAAAAGCACCGTTTAGCCAGGTTATTATTATGTCGGTACAGGCCGACCAGCACTATATGAAGCGGGCAATGTCCGCCGGTGCCAGAGATTTTCAGCCCAAGCCCTTTACCTCTGAAGAATTGGTAAGCTGTATTCGGCGGGTTTATCGGATTGGGCTGCCCGTTTACGGACAATTTTCGGCCATAGAAAAGGCAGAGGCTGCGCAACAGGAAATGCCCGAAGCCGCTGCGGGCCAATCTTCCGGCGGTGGCGCTCCCATAGTTGCTGTTTACAGCCCCAAGGGCGGTGCCGGCACATCGGCGGTTGCGGCTAATGTCGCCGTTGCGCTTCATCAACGGCGGGGCGATGCCGTGTTGATGGATGGCTCTTTTCAGTTTGGAGATGTTTCTGTTCACCTTAACACCCGTTCTCCCCGTACCGCCGGCGATCTGGTCCATGAGGGGCGCCTGGAAGCGGATCTTGTGGATGATGTATTAATATCCCACACCTCCGGATTAAAGTTACTTCTGCCTCCCCCCCGGCCCGAACTGGCAGAATCAATTGACTCGGCCATGGTATCAGAAATTTTAACAACATTGCAGAGTCAGTTTAAAACAGTGGTTGTGGATACCTCCTGCAAGCTTACGGATAAAACGTTGGTTATCCTGGAAAAAGCGGATTATATTTTGCTTGTCACTAATCCCGACCTGACCGCCATAAAAAGTGCAAAGTTATTTCTGGAATTGTCTGAACGGCTTGAGTTTGACCCCAGCCGGTTGATGGTTGTTATCAATCGGGTTGGCATCCCCGGAGGAATTAAAGAGGCCCAAATTAGA
>CAYWSS010000148.1:0-10349 GCA_964460505.1 uncultured Caldilineaceae bacterium
AACGATGGCCTGGCGCAAAGCTCACCGGGTTTTCATTGAATGCAGCAACCAGAACAGCAAAAGCGATTTGGGGTGGGACAAACTGCAAGCCATCAAATATCGGGCCTGGCAGCATCAACTGGCCCTCACCCTCCCGGCCAGTTGGTTTTCGGGACGTTACAACGCATTTTCGTATACGGCCACAGTCTGTCGGGCGGCGTTTTTCCAGGTGAATCTTTTGGCCTGCAACAATCCTTTTTCAACCAATGATTTTCGCAACGATTGATCGTGAAGCACGTTATAAATTGCTTCTGCAATTTGCGCCACATCCACAGGGTCAATCAAGATAGCTGCATCTCCCACTAACTCTGGTAATGACGTGGTATTAGAACAAATAACAGGGCAACCACAAGCCATTGCTTCTAATGCAGGCAGTCCAAACCCCTCAAATAACGATGGAAAAACCAGGGCTGACGCAGCGGTGTACAGCGCCGGTAACTCCTTGTACGGCAGATACCCAAGAAGGTGGACCTGATTAGCTAACCCGGCTCGCGCGATTAGCCTTGATAACCCGGATTTGTCGGCCCAAACCCCGGATAAAACCAACTGCACAGTTGTATGGTAATCCTGCCGGAGCAGGTTAACCGCATCGAAAAGTCTGGCGTGGTTTTTGTGCGGCCAGGGGTTAGCCGGAAAGAAAACAAATTGGTCCGGCAGGCCATATTTTTGCCGGATCGAGACAATCATCTTTTTATTACAAACAGCCTTAAAGATTGGACTAATACCATGATAAATAGCGGTAATTTTCTGCGGCATAATATCATACTTCTCGATAATCGTTTGGCGGGTAAATTCAGATACAGTGATAATGTGGCGGGCTTTTTTAGCAGATGGCAGAAACCAGCGGTTGCGCCAGGCAAGCTCCTCCTGCGAAAAAAAACCGGGGAAATATTCGTGCTGAAGGTCATGCATGGTTAAAATGCAGGGAGTCTTAATTTCAGGTTGGTCAATGGTAGTGCCGGGATAATGGAGCAGCTCAACCGGGTAGACATTTAACTGTCGCGCTATGTGAGAGGGGACTATTTTTAATTTCCGGAAGATACGATCAACCAACGACGACCTGGTTGGTATCAGCGAGATAGTTTCTTTTCTGAAATTGGGATAAGAAATTTCATTAAAAATGTGCCGGTTGTGTTCCGATACAAATAGTGTGTACCGGTTATTTCGGTCAATCTTTCCTAATTGAGTAACCAGGTGGCGCAGATAAGTTTCAATGCCTCCGATTTGACCGGGAGTAAGGAATAGGGTATAGATTCCGATGCGCATAGTTGTTTCTTGTGTTGAATATTTTAATAACTTCAGGATAAATAAAACAAATTGTCCGATTAGTCAAATTTTTGTCGAAGCAGCAGGGTGCTTGGGCCTACATTCCGGTAAAGAATTATCCGGCTATTTTAAGCGAAAGGTATTTCTATGAGGCAGTCTTTTCAAGTCAACAATCCAAACATTACCGCAACTCCGTGGCGGGCTATTTTAATTGGCATGCTATTTGTCGGGTTACTGGTAAGCGTTCCCCAGGCAAATGCGCAGGCAGGGACCGGTGTGATCAGGGTAGACCCCGGCGATCCTGACAGTGCCGACACGAGCGACTGTGGCTCTGAATCTAAGCCTTGCCAAACCATTCAACAGGCTGTTGACATTGCCACTTCAGGAGACGCCATTCGATTGGCGGGGGGTACTTATACCGGCACAGGCGCTGAGGTAGTAAATATCGGTATTGGTAAAAACGTAACCATTGTTGGAGGATACAGTAGTTCCAACTGGAATACCTCAGACCCCGTGTCAAATCAAACAATCATTGATGGGCAGAATACCCGCAGAGGATTCCGACTGCTTGGCTCAGCCGTAGCCGGCATCCAGGGGGTGACTATTCAAAACGGATACATAACCGGGGGTGGAAATACCGTTGTCGGTGGAGGGTTGTATTGCGTTAGCGGGCCAACTATCACCTTAACTGATGTTATCATAAAAAATAATGTGGTTCAAGGATCTCCCGGAAATATGAATACCGTAACGGGCGGTGGCGCTGCATTTTACAGATGCACCCTTAATATGACCAATGTTACTTTTGATAATAATCAAGCCACAGGTGCTGATGCCTCACCGCGGGGGGCGCAGGCGCGAGGCGGCGGTTTTTTTGTCACCGACAAAACTGTCATTAATGGTAACAATGTAACCGTTACCAACAACACCGCCACCGCCGGAGACTCAACCGGCAGCGGCCAAACCGGTGATGGCGAAGTGGCGCAATCGTTTGGCGGCGGCTTTGATATTGGCTCTGACTGCACAGCAACTTTTACCAACATTGATGTTCAGAATAATATCTCCCGCGCCGGCGATGGCGCAACATATGGCGGTTTTGGCAGCGGCGGCGGCGTATTTATCGAAGGGTCTGCGGGCAAGATATCTAACGTTACGATTACCGGTGGTAAGATAAGTAATAATCAGGCCATTGGCGGCGACGGTAACGGCGTAAAAAATGGGGCGGGCGGGGCCACCGGCGGCGCGTTGATGGCCGGCGGGTCCGGGTCGGCGGGGCCCAATATAACCCTCAATCAATTAGAAATTATTGTTAACACCGCTCAGGGAGGCCTTGCAGCCAACGCCAGCGGCGGGGCGTTTTACTTTCAGGCGGCCGGTGCATTTACCGGAAACAACCTGATTATTGCCGACAACACGATCACGGCGGGGTCAGGAGGTATTGGCACCGGGGGTGTCATCGAGGTGGGATCAAACGTGGCCCGCACGCTCACGCTGAATTACAGCACCATTGCCAATAACAATGTAACGTCGCCTGCGGTGGGTCAAGTCATATCCATTTGGGGTAGCGCGACCACTTTCAAATTCAACGATTCAATTATTGCCAATCACCTCGACAAACCGGCTGCCGCGTTTCTGGGCGGATCGGGCCACTCCATGGTGGTCAATCGATCATTGTGGTACAACAATAACGCCACAAAATTTTCCGGCTCCGGGGGAACCGTTGTGGAAAACAGCCCTGTTACGCCAAATGATCCTGCATTTGTGAGTGTTGCGGGAAATAACTTCCGTATATTAGCCACCTCTGCGGCAATTGATGCGAGTTCAACAGCCACAGTTTCATTGGATATTGATGGCGACCCTCGGCCCAGGGGAAGCGCGTATGATGTAGGCGCCGATGAGTATCTTCCGGCGCTGGCCTTATCAACCAAAACGGCCTTTCCCACCATTCTTGAGGCACCTGATGGTCCCGCCCACCCGGTTACTTATACCATCCAACTGACAAACAGTAGCGCCGGCAATATTTCCACAACTATGGTTGATCCGTTTCTTTCTGTAAGCTCGCCCATATCTGCCAATTTGTCATCGGGTCCCACATGCACTGGGGGAACGTGCAACTTTTCCGGCGGAAATATTAATTGGAATGGAACTGTGAATGCCAACAACCAGGTTACAATTGAATATACGGTAGAAATTAGTTTTCCAACAACTTATACCGACACGGTTCGTGTTACCAATTCTGCAACGCTCACTTATACCGATAATGGAGGCCCGCAAAACGAAACCCTGACTGCCTCAACCATTATTAATCCAATGAAAGTCTTTTTGCCAGTCGTTCATAAATAATCACGCAAACGGTTAACGGAACAAAATTATTTGCGGATTATATTGAGGCAAGTGTGGTAAATGAGGGTTAGTCCCAGTAAGGTTATCAGGGCCGGTATCCATTCAAAGGGAAGCATAAACCGGGTAAAATCTGCCAGGTTTACGCTATGGGCCAGAAGTGTTCCCAGATAACTCAACAGAAGAAAAAAGAAAAAACGAAGCGTGGCCAGGAGGCTGGCATTGTCGAGAATTATTGTGGTTGCTGCAGTGGAAAATACCAACATTGCGGTTATGGCCAGTAACGTACACAGGCTTAATATGGAAAAGGTGATTTTGGCGTAAGAGAAAAGGTTGTCCCATATTATTTGCCAGATGCCGGTCATGACATTTTCTTGCCAATAAAATTGATAATTGATCTTTTTTGTGTGAAAAATGCGTTTATGCGGAGCGTTGATTTTTTGCCAGCTTTCCCGATTGTTGAATACATCCCTCATCATCCACGGTACAAAATTCCGTTCTCCTGTTAGATTGGGCACGTTGAACCCGGACATATACAAAAACGAGTAAATAATTTCTCTGGCGTAAGCCTTGGGGTGGGCCGCAATTTGTTCAAATATCAGGGCTTTTGCTGCCCGTTCCTTAGAGATAGCAGCGGATTCGCCGGGAACTGTCTGGCTGTTTAATTTATCCACCAAACTCAAAATGGCATACACGTCATTGCTCAAATATGTGTCAGCACAACACCGGGAAAAATATGGCTGGTTTGCGTCAATAATGTTGTGGTGATCAAAATAAACCAATCGGTTTCGATTGTTATTTAAAGTTAGCGTAAATTCACCATACACGACATAATTACGGTACAACCAGGGTGAAATCACCAGCATAAAAACTCCCAGGCTGAAAATAAAGGGGCGCCAGATAGTCCAGCCTGGCTTTGGTTGGAAAGGCTCAAGGCTGTTATGACGATTGCGGGTTATTGCTACCAGCCGTATGGAAATTAACAGTGCCATAGCTAGCTGTAAGATCAGGGCATTACCGCGAACGAGAGTGGCAGTTGCCCCGATTAGGCCAAACTTCACGGCATTGCTTAAAGAATGGGGCTTTAAAAAATAAAGCCATCCCGCAAATATCATCCCGATTGTCAACAATAAAAATAAAGTTTCTGTTAAAAGCAGATGCTCAAAAAATATGAGGGCCGGGTAAAGCGCCAGATACAAAGCCAAACCCAACCCGGCAAAAGTGGAATTGGTTTGCCGGGCCAGAAAAAAGCCGGCAATGAGGCCAAGTATCCCCAGACACAACTGAACCAGCAGCACTGCTTTAATTGAATGTCCGGCTATGCCAAATATACCGGCCAGAAAAAGCGGATAGCCGGGTAGCCGCCAATCATAACAGCCTGTTTTACATGTCCAATCCTTAACTATTTCTATACTTGCCAGCAGGTAATCGTGCGAGTCGTTGGTGAGTAAAATCGGTCTGGTTTGGATTAGCAATATTCTGACAGACACGGCCAAAATAATTATCAGCAGCAGCAAAGCAATATGCAATCTGGAAAGTGCAGAACGGGAAGATGAAGGCGACTGAAACCAAAATAGCAAGTTAAGGATTGTTGTAATTCTTGTGTTATATTTCAACACGCCGGCAGCTCCACAATGGTACGGAAATGCTGGATCAATGCCTCAACAGAAATATTGGTATCAGGCAGGAAACTATGTGTCAAAAACTCTGTTTGCAATTGTTGCCACAACTGTATTTCCAATTGATCGGACCTGCCATTTGGGGGATTTTGTGGTCGATCTGTATCGATTATGCGGACCGGCACCCGACCTGAAACAGCGGTTACAAACCCTTCAAATTGTTTTAAGGGTGAAATAACCAGCTGAATTTGATGGTCCGCATTTAACGCCAGGAGACGATTGTGAAGCGCGTGGCTGTAATTTAACTGCCGAAACAGGGTGAAATAACCACACTGATGTAACCACAAATACCGATCAAGTTTAACAGGTACGTGGTGGATCAATGCCCCGCCAATTGAAGTCACCTTGTCTTCTGACCCATTACACAGAAGGTGCACCTCATGGCCTTTGACAGTTAAGTTATGGGCAAGTTCTAGTTCTCTCTGGGATAAACATTCGTCAGTTTTATCGCCAACAATTGAGCTGAAAAAAGCAATTCGGAGGGGCGCTGCGGGTAATGTATGAAGGGTAGGGGGTAATGGTTTACCCGAGGGCAGGATGCATGGGGTTCGTGCTGAATCGTTGCGCAAAAACGGGACGAACTGACGATCCGGCTGTGAAAATTGCCTGCGAAGTTGCCTCGATCCAGCTAACCCCACTGTAAACCCCCAAAGTATGCCTTTAATTAATTGCAGGTAAACGTCTTTTTGACGAACGGCTTCGTGTTGCTGTACCGATTTGTAATCAGACACCCGGCGAAAAGTGGAAAAGCAGTGATGTACCGCTCGTGAAACGGCTGCGAACAACCCGGCAGTATGTCGCCCGTTTTTCAGGGCAAAGTAGATGGTACCCCTGACCCATGCATACCAATTGACGTTCATTGTTTTGGCCTGTCGATTGGGGCCGCCTGCCGGAAAATGGTAGACCACTGCCTGAGAGAGCGGTTTAATACGGTATCTGGCCTGACCAAGGCGTACAGCTAAATCTGCCTCTTCAAACATATAAGCAAATCGTTCATCAAACCCCCCAACCTCAACCAGCACGTTACGGTAGTAAGCCATGTTCCCCCCGGTCAGTCGTGGAAACCACCAGTGGGACGGAATACCCCATTTGGGGATGGCGTTATTGTTTTGCCAAACGTCGGCATCATCGCCCATCACCGACGACATTCCGTTTAGAAATTGAATGTCACCCTCGCCGTTGGGCCAAATTCGATACACTTTTCCCCCTGTGCCAATTATATCCGGGGGAGATAATGCGTCAACTAATTGTGATAGCCAATTAATCCCGGGTAAAGAGTCATCATCCAGAAAAGCGACAACATCCCCAGTCGCCGCTTCAATTCCAATATTTCGGGATACAGACAGATTGAAGGTGGGGCAAGCACATACCTGAATCCGCCCCTCAAACCCGGCCAGGACAGAATCCGTTTCATCGTCGCCGGGACCCACGACAACGATCACCTCAAAGTGGGGATAGGTTTGCCGTTCCAGCGTGCAGAGCAAACTTCTAAGGTATTGGGCGCGGTTGGCGGTGCAGATTATCATTGAAATAGAGAGAGCTTTGTTACCTGACATTTTGCCTTATTTGCGTCCAAAACGGAGGAGTTGCAGCCCCCCCTGCCCCAACGCACCTTCATGGTTTTCCATTGATAAAACGCCACAGTTTACTCCCCGCCCTCGTCGGTCTGCCGGTCGTTGCGGCCGGCGTTCAACTTTAGTTGTTCTATATCCCGGATCATAACCTCCAGTATATCGATCACCTGCCGGTTAAACTCAAATTGTTGTGAAAACGGTGATCGAACAAGGCTGAAAATTACCTCTTTGAAAAAGCCAAAGCGACCGGTAACCGGAGAGGCCCGAAATCTCTGCTGAAATGTTTTCAATTCGGCTATAGCCGTTTCCAAAGGCGAGGGGGCAGGTTCGGGCAGGGTTAACTCTTCTTTTACCCCCTGAATTACATCATCAACTGTAAGTTTTTGCCGCTGATTTTTACTCACGTTATTCGTTCACTTTCGTTTGCGGTTGTTCTAAAATAGACCCAACGCCTGAATTTTTGCCACACCTGGTTAGGTTGACGAAACAGTAACCGGAGATTAGCAGCAATCACCTTCATAAACAGCCGAAATGTCATATCCACAGACTGGCGCTGCCACCGGATATCGGCCAGTTGATCCTGCGGCGATTTCCATTCCAGCGCGGGGTGGTCCCACAAGTAGGATGCGCCGTTAGCCATAAGTAAATTGATCAGGTCGACCGCGTGCTCGCGGTAGGCGGTTGGGTGGCCGTGGGTAATGACGTCAAACAGATACAAAAACCGGTTATGATCCATCTGCCGGTACATTGAATTAGCCCGGATACGATACCGGACCAACATTTCCGGTAAGCTCACCCCCACGCATCCGGCCGCAACCATGCCAAGCCAGCCGTCAAAATCTTCAAGGCTGTATTCAACTTCCGGCCGGTTTTGCCCGTACTGCAAAAACAGGTCGCGGCGCGCTACCGCAAATGCCGTAAGCATATTGTGCCCCAACATGTAGGGAAATTCTGTATTAAATGTAACCCAGCATCCTTTTGCTGCGCCAAAATGCCGGACCCACGAATATACAAAAGCAACATTGCGATAGTTATCCAACACGGTGATGGCTTTGCAAAAAAAATCGGGGTCTACCTGGTCATCGGCATCTACAAATGTTAGATATTCACCCCGGGCCAGGGCTGCCCCATAGTTTCGCGTTAAGGCAAGGCCACTGTTCTCTGTGGAAACCATCCGAATCCGGCTGTCGTTTTGGGCCCGTACTATATCCAATGCTTCAAGGCTCAACGCTTCTGTGCTGCCGTCATCTACAATAATTATTTCCATTTCCGGATAACCGGCGGCCAGAATAGAATCCAGAGTGCTTGCCAGATACTGCCCCAGGTTGTGGAAGGGGATGACAACTGAAAGCAGCCCCTTTTTCTGGTGTACATCATTTGCAGCAATCGAGGGGAGTTTATCCGGCGGAATTACAGTGGGGTAGCAGGTTTTGGGCTGTTTGCCTTTGTCAATCACCTGGTCAAACAATGCCAGCCGGCGGCGCGCAATACGGGCAGGGTCAGCCCGTTGTTCCGCCCGCAATCGGGCAGCTTGGCCGATGCTTCTATTTTTTTCAACCGGCAAGGACAGAATATGGGTCAGCTTTTCTCCAAAATCGTGGGGCTGCTCCCAGTCAAACAAAAATCCAGACTCCCCGGCTGCACCAATCATCTCCGCCTGCCCCCCTTGCCTGGAGGCCAAAACCACCACTTCCAGCGACATTGCTTCCAAACAAACATTGGGGTGGTTTTCGTAGAGCGAAGGCACTAACAAGCACCAGGCTCGTTGCATGCGTTCAAATAATTTTTTGCGGGATAGTGGCGCCGAAATAATCAATTGACCGGCGTCTACGTAGCGTTTAAACTTCTCGGTGAGATACGCTTTCATAGACGTGCCAACCAAATAGAATTCCGTATCGTTGCCAACCAGTTCCAGGGTAAAACTGTGTCCCTGTTCCCATAACCTGGCACACTCCGTTACAGTTTGGACCACCCCTTTTCTGTATTCCAGGCGGCCAACATACAGAATATCACTACGGGTTGGTAAGCGGGTTTCCGGTTTCAAGGGAAAAAATGGATAGGGAATAACCTCAATCTTCAGGTTGGGGTTGAGCCGGGCGTGCATTTGATGACGCAGAAAATTACTGGGGGATAAAAGACCATCTGCGGCGCGAATACAAAATTTCTCCATTTGCCCAATCCAGTAATTGGGAAACTTGTATCGGGGGCTTCGATTAACGCGATCAATCTCAAACAAGGGGGTATGCAAGTGAACCAGCACCGGAATATCACAAAATGGAGATTCCTGTAACCATCGTCGCGCCAGAAAATAGTAACCGGTTGCCACATATTCCTGAATTTCAACCACATCCGGCGCGCCAAATTTGCGGATCCACCGCTTAAATTCCTCGGCAAACTGGTAACTCATTGCGGGCCACGTGGCCATTATATTATACGGAAAGGCAGGATGGTCATTAATTTCGCCATCAGGGGGCAGTTTGTGTTTTAGATATTTGTATCCCGGGACAAACTCAATTTGCCTGAAATTGGTCTGCTCGACAATGTTCTGTTCATCCCCCGGCATAAGGATGGTTGTATGGTGTCCGGCCGATGCAAACATTGAGGCAGCGTTGGCCACATACGTGCCAACTCCACCGGCTTGAGGCGGATATTCCGAAGTGAGAATCCAGATATTCATGAGCAGCTACTTTGGCGGATGTTTCTTATACAATGTGTTTTTGCCCAAAAACCCTTTTATATTGTCCCGCAAAGTCCAATATTTTTCCAGCAACCGCCAGCCTTTGGTGCGGCTCATTTCTTCCAATTGAGCCGCTAACCTCTCGGCCAGCACCTGTGCAGACAGATCAGCAGGGATATTGTCTTCCTGTTTTAAATAGTAGCAGACCAGATACCGCGTTAAACAGCGTTTTCGCAGCGGCGAGGTATCGCGCAGCAATAAATAAGAGAGCAGGTTTGGGTTGGGGGCCGGCGGCATTTCCGCACCGGAAACCTCAACCAGCGCTTTCGGAATAACCACGCCGGGCCCGATGTTGTCCTCCAATTGCCACAGATAGCCGATTTCCCCAAATTCGGCCAGGCGGGGATCAAACACGTCAACCAACAACCGGCCCGGTTCGGTGCGCATGGCGGCCCGGTTGAACCAGAGACAATTTGGATAAACCGGGACCAACTCTGCAGCGGCATCAAACGGAAATGTATCGATTGTTTCTGCCCCACCCTGTTTCACGCTTTTCCAGCAGCCGGCAAACGATACCTCCGGCTGCCGGGCCAGCACCTCCAGGCAGGTGTCAATGTACCCCTGCCGCACAATGTCACCGGCACGCAGAATGAGCAACGAATCCGCAGTGTGGATATCTGTGGGATGCAGCGGTTGTCCGCCGGTGCCAAACAGGTGAACGGGCTGCCCCAGCAACCACGCCATTTCTGCAAGCTGCGCCGGCTGGGTGCCCCGGCA
>CAYWSS010000149.1:0-10317 GCA_964460505.1 uncultured Caldilineaceae bacterium
CGCATGCTTTTAGCGGGAATCTATGCGTGCAGTCTGTGGATTCCCGCTTAATACATGCGGGAATGACAGGGGGGCTGAATGGTTACTTAACAGAAGTTCCGGCAAGATTGAGGGTTTACAACGTTGGCAGCCAAAACTCCACACGGGTGCCTTTGCCAAGGGCGCTATCAAGGGTTATGCCACCCCCCAACATCTCAATTTGCTCCTGGATACTGCTCAAACCAATTGTCTTGCGCTGCTTGGAGGCATACACGGCTTCGCCCACATCAAAACCGCTGCCGTCATCTTCTACCACGGTGGTGGCCTTATCTTCGGTTACATTGAGTGATACCTGAACGTGTGTGGCTTGCGCGTGTTTTTTTACATTGCTCAACAAATGCTGCACTACTCTAAAAATGGTAACTTCAGTGTGGGGCGGCAGCCGTTGATCGATGCCGCTGATGGTTAAATTACAGGCAATTCCGGTTTTTTGCTCGTAATCTTCAACACTCTTTTTTAGGGTGGGGTTTAGGCCCAGGTCATCCAGCATCATTGGCCGCAGGTCGAAGATAAACTCGCGCACCTTTTGAAACGTGGTCGATACCGCTCCCTTCAGTTCAGACAATTCGGTTCTGGCCCGAACCGGGTCGCTGTCAAACAACCGTTCACAGATTTCTGCCTGCAATATCAAATTTGTTAGCGATTGGGCCGGCCCATCGTGAAGCTGGTTGGCCAAATTCTGTCGTTCATTTTCCTGGGCATCGATTATTTTGATAATGCCGGTGGTTTCTGCAGCGCTGACAGTCGGCCCCGGTTGGCCGCCATCGTCTCCGGAAGCAATCACATCATTTGAGATACTCAGAATCCGGCGCAAACTTTCAGAAAACCGGTTTAAGTTTTCCTGGCGGCTCTGTAGTTGTTCTACCTGGCCGCGCATCATAAACAGACGCATCTGCGCCTCTTGAGAAGCGGTATAAATTTCTTTGATATCCTGACGCGGCACGGTATCAATATTGGCCTCCATCGAGCGCAGCTTGTTGGTAAGCTGCGCGTTGCGCTGGGCCAGCTTTTCCACCTCTGTTGTGCTTTGTCTCACCAGAATATCAATCTCTTGCATCTCTTTCTGGATTTGCTCGTAATCCTGGTTCGTTTGGTCAACAATCTCCGCCGGGGTTTGTGGCCCTGATTCCGTTGATTCGTCTGGCGGGGGGCCGGCCTCTAAGGCACTTAAACGTCGCAAGCTCATTAAATATCAACCCTTCCAATTTTACTAACTATTGCTCTTCTTCTTCGTCGTGCAGCCGAATCCAGCCGCGCCGCACGGCGTATAACGCCGCCTGAGTGCGGTCATTTACAGCCAGTTTTCTAAGGATACTGGTCATATGATTTTTCACCGTCTGGCGGCTAATGCCCAGTTCGTAGGCAACCTCTTTATTGCTTTGCCCCTTGGCAATGTGCTGCAAAATCTCCATCTCTCTGGGTGACAGCGGGGCGAACATCTCGTTGGGCAAGCCATCGATGTAGGCCACTTTATCAAATTGTTGCAGGAGCCAACTGGCAACTTCCGGTTTATCCAGCACTTCGTCATCAATAACGTAGTTGCCTTTGCTTACCTGGCGGATAGCTTCCACCAGGCGGCGCGGGGTAATGTCTTTTGGAAAATAGGCGGCTGCCCCGGCCCGCACCGAATGAAAAATCTGCTCGTCATCGTGGTAGGCGGTGAGCATAATTACGGCCACTTCCGGCACACTCTGCTTTAGCTCGCGCGTTACTTGCAAGCCGTTCATATGGGGCAGATTTATATCCATAATCACCACATCGGGAGCAAGCTGTTTGGTTAGCCGCAAGGCCTCTTCCCCATCAGAAACTTCCATAATTACTTCCAAATCTTCCTGGGCTTCCAGTACTCTACGCAACCCCTGTCGAAAGAGCGGATGGTCGTCAACTAATATTAAACTTGTTTTTGCCATTGTTTTCTCCTATATCTCTGGTTTCATCAGGTGCGTGTGGCGCGGAGAAGAAAGTGGAGGAACACCCCCCACACCCCCCGCGCCATCGGCGGCTCCTCGTACGCCGTGGATTGTAAGTCAGTGATGGATATTGAATTACTGCTTCACGCGGATGCCGGTTACATGGCGTGATAGGGCAGGATCAAAACTACACGTGTTCCCTGTTCCGGCTCGCTAAATATTCTCAACTGACCGTTTATCAGGTCAGCATAATCAACCATTCTGGCTAACCCATAATTCTTTTTGGATATATCAACCCGATCCGAGGCCATGCCCTCGCCATTGTCAATGACGTTAAATTCAAGGGTGCCGTTCTTTTCCTCAAAAATCACCTCTACCTGAGAGGCGTTGGCATGGCGATGCACATTTTGCAGGGCTTCCTGAATAACCCGAAATATGGCCACTTCAATAGTATTGGGCAGCCGGCCAATATTGGTATTTACCCGTAATTGGGTAGATATTCCGGTTCTGTTTTCGTACTGTTCAAGATAACGACGAATACCGCCTCCTAACCCAAAGTTGGATAGAATTGAAGCCGGTTCCAGGTCTGTAATCACGTATCGAATATCGGCCAGCCCCTGCTCTAATTCCCGCTGCAACGCGTCCAGCCCATCAGACACAGCTTCCTCACTGCTATCCAGCAAATGGCGGCTGGAGGCCAGTTCGAAGACCGCGTTGGCCAGCAGTTGCCCCACACTATCTTCCAGTTCACGAGCCAACTGCGTGCGTTCTTCTTCCTGGCTTTGCAGAATTTTAATGCCTGGCCACTGGTCACCATCTGCGGGAGGGGTGTCGAGGTCATTTTTGAGGTAAGTTTGCAAGGCGTTGCTGCGTTGAGAAAGTTTTGAAAGTTGTTGCCCAATTTGCAGCAACCGATGAACAGGCTGGTCATTACCGGGACCCCGTCCATTCTCTTCATCGCAATATTTTTCATAATGCGCAAAGGCTGTTTGAGCCAATTGCTCAAGATTAGCCTCGGTTTCACGAAGAATGGCTGTGGCATCGGCCACAAGTTGTTCCAATGCTGATTTCTCTTTGCCCATCAAACTCCCCGGAACACCAGCGTTACGCGAGTATAATAACCCATAAACAATATAAAACAAAACTGAATTAAATAGAGTTTATGGGAGTTTAATGAGTTCATCAAGTTTGGTCAGTTTTTATATCGAATAACGGGCAAGTTTTGTAAAAAAGGGGTAGTGGTTAAACGGTAACCGATGGAGTCTCAAAGCCAGCTTTGAAATTCCGGCCTCGTCAGTTGCCACTTAACCACCATCCTGATTGTCCGGTTATTAAATGATACTCAACATTATAGATTTTTGCAAGACTTTTTTTAACATTATGCCTCCGTACAACTTACCAATTTTTACGCCAGTTGGCCGTAACAATTGAGGTGTCAACGGTAGTTTCTACCTCAATTGCATCTGACATACGGGCTGAAACGGTTTTTCCATCCTGACTCTGAACCACCGTGAGCAACCATTTACACGGGATTGGGCGGGTATCCAGCGTAAGATCATAAAATCCGGGCGGGTCACCGGAGCTATCATAAAAGGGTGGCCGGCCCACCGGCCCCGAGGGGTTGGAAATAATGCGAAAGCTGCCACATTGGGCCTCAATCGATACGCCGTCAACCGGGTTGCCGTTACCGTCGGTAATGGTGCCCAGAAAACGGGTTAGCCCGTAATTGGTATCGGCGTACCAGCCGGTTGGTTCGTACTGAAACTGCGGTTTTGGCGCCGGCGTGGGTGGGGGAGGAACCGGCGTGGCCGTTGGCGGCGGAGGCGGGGGAGCCTGCGCCACGGGCACGCTGACGGGGCCAAGCGGCTCAACCACCAAGGCGGCCACCCACCCCCTGGAGCCACCCGGCAGCGGTACCTGCCACCAGGTGCCGGCATCGTTTCGCCCCACCACTTGCAGCGGTTGGTTGGGCGGCAGCACCCCCAACACCGGATAGTTGGTCCCCGGCCCGCTGCGAATGTTTACCGCAATGGCGGACATTATTTGGGGAATAGTTGGCGTTGGGGTATGGGTTGGCCGTGGAACAGGCGTGGCGGTTGGCGTTGAAGTTGGAAGCGGCACCGGCGTGGCGGTATCGGTAGACAACGGTACGGGTAAAGGGGTAGCCGTTTCATTGATAACAATGACAACCGCAGTGGCCGGGGCGGTTTCGGTAAACGTCGGCGCGGCAGGAGGCGTGTTTGGCGCGTTTTCGCCGGCAGCAAATTGAAAAACCCAGGTGAACATCACTGTAAAAATTATGTAGGCCACCAACGACAAGACTACAATCAATGAAATCAAAACGGATTTTTTCATAAAATATCGACCTGTGCTCAAGGAAATTCGCCGGTTTCTGATGAGAATTGTACCCTGCCCCCCGCAGGAATCAACCTTACCGTTCTGCAGGATTGGCTAGTTGATAAACAGTCATATTGTCGCCGCCGGCCGGCGGCGCCCAGGGCGAATGGGTCGTGTAAATTTCAACCAAACCGGGGCTTTGCGTTATCTCCGGATACCACGATGGAAATGTAACCAGATACTCGGCCTGATTTTCCCGCATAAATTCCAGCAGCGCGGTTTCATCTCTGATAATGGGGATGACTTCCGGTGTAACCAGCCCGGCCAGGTCGATGAGCGGACGCGGGGCAAAATAGCCAATGGCTCCAATATCGTGGGCCGCAATGAGCGCCGCCGGCGCCGTGTTGTCTTGTAGCCAGTTCGCCGTCGCCACCATTTCGCTGTCAATGATACGCGCATCCCGGGCAAAAGCCTGCGCCCCTATCACGGTAAAAAACAGCAGTAACACAACCAGTGATGCCACCAGCGCCCGGCCAAGCACCCGGCGGATTGCGCTTTGCCCCGGCCGGCGGCTTGCCATTTTAGCCGTGCCCCACACGCCCAACAGCACTACCCACACAATAGCCGGTATTTGATACCGGCCGTGCTGATAAGTTACCGGCAAACGCAGCCCATACAGCAGCAGGTAGCTAATCCACCACGCCCAAGTCAGCCACAACTCAGTTCGACGTTCTTTAAACGTGAGCCACCCGGCGTAAACCAGGCCGGGCAGCAGCAGGATTTGCGGCCCGATAAATATCACCCGAAAAACGCCCTGCACCGATTCTACCGGTGGTCCAACATTGCCGAACAATCGCCACCACAACGGAAAATTTTCCAGAATCAGCCCGTATTCAGCTTGCTTGGCATACAACGTATTAGGAAAGGGCCGGCCGGTAAGATACAAGTGAAAGGCGATGTAGGGGACCAACAGCAAACCCGCCCCCACCACAATCCCCAGCCAACGCCTGAGTAATGTACCGGTTTTTCGCTCGCCGCCGCGCCACCATCTAAAAGCCATATCCAGCCCAATCAGCCCGACCAGGCCGGCCCCTTCCGGGCGCGTCAGCATAAGCAGCCCGCCCGTCATTCCCAGCCAAAAAAAACGCCACCCTCCATTTTTTGCAGATTGAGGGAACTGGCCGGCCAAATACCGTTCAACCAGCAGCACCGACAGCCACACAAACAGAATTGTCTCCATCCCGGAAACGGCGGCCCAAACCAGGTGCCACTCAAACACGCAAAATAGTCCGGCCCACAGGCCAACGTTTTGCTGTTTTGGAAAAAGTAACCCCGCCAGCCGCTTTACCGTCCAGCCGGTTAAGCCTAAACAGACAATTCCCAGGCCATACGTCCACAATTTATACGAAATCCCCGGCAGATGCCCCACGCTCAACATCAGCGTCCACAGCGGCGCCGTCGAACCGGCGCTGGGCACCCCCGGCACAAATGCCAACTGGCCGCTGTTTGCCAGATTGCGGGCGTAGGTTTGATGAATCCAGGCATCATCAAGCGGAAAGCCGCCGGCCCCGTATCCCCAGGCCGCCACCACCAGATAAAACAGCCCTAACATCAGGGCGATAGCCAGCCAGAAAACGGGCAGCGCAGGAGAGGCCAACGCGTAAGGCGTAAGGCGTGAAGCGTGAGGCGTGTTGCGTGTTGCGTATTGCGTATTGCGTAGCATTTTGGGTAGTTACCCCGTACTCCCTTGTATAAAATGTTCGTAGTCAGGTACGCAGCACAGCGGAGCGCCGGCGCGCCACTCCGCTATTGCGGAGAGGCTGACTACAAACGGGTAATGGCTCCCTACTCCCTATTCCCTACGCCACTGTCACCAATTTCAAAAACATAAATGTCGCGGCCAAAAGTTTTTACCAGCGTCAGGCCGGGAAATTTTGTGGGGTTTTCATGTACCTCCGCCAGCGGCGCGGGGCGATTACGATCCAGCACCAGATATGTTACCTGAAACCGGCCGGCGGTGCGGAGGGTTGTTTCCAAATTCTCGTTGGGCACAACCACGCTCAAGCCGCCGCCGTGGTACCGGTACGCCGGAGGATTGCCGATCATCACCACGGCTCTGGGACGTTGCTCTGCCACCCAACCTGCAATTTGAGGGTAGGTTAAATCGGCGCTATTCCAGGTGTTGTTTTTCATAACACGCCGGTAAAAAATGAATCCGCTCAAAACAACGGCAAACGTGATCAGGCCAATGCCAAAAATTTTTTTGGCGGTTTTTGCCTGCCAGCCCCGCCGGCGGCTTGCCCCCCACTCAACTGATCGGTCCAGCCCCGCCACAGCCGCCCCGTAAATAAACGGCAGCAACGCCGCCCCGGAATGAAACAGTCCCCCCCGCGCGCCGGGAAAGGCAAAAACCAGGGTCATTACGATAAAAAGCAAAACCGCGTACAAGCCCGCCAGTTGAATTAGGGAGTGACGCCGCAAGTGCCACCCCCCAACCAGGGCCAGGGGGGCCAGAAAAATCATTCCCCACACGGCCAGCACCGTTTGCAGATTGGTGGTAAGCGCCCACCACCGTCCCTGAATAATGGAGGGCAATCCGCGTGCAAAAAAGGTTTGGGCGGTCAGTGCCCGGCCGTAACTGAACAGATCATCGTAACCGGATAGCCAGATGGTTTGCGATCCGGTTGAGGACAGCGGCGCGCCGGCAACCCGCCAATTGCGGATAAACCAGGGGGTCATGATTAGCAGGTAGCCTGAAATTAAGGAAATCATGATGCGTATTGCGTATTGCGTGTTGCGTGAGGCGTGAGGCGTGAGGCGTAAAGACTGGAAATTGTGCCACAGGGCGTAGAGAATGATGACGATGAGAATGAGCAGCCCGTCGGCGCGGGCCAGGTGAGCCAAGCCGGCAAACACGCCGCCGCCAAACAGGCACAGATACGGCCCCCTTCCCCCCAATTTCGCCCCGTTTAATTCACCGCCTCGCCCATTCGCAAATTCACAAATTCGCTGATGCGCTGATGCGCTGATGCCCTTCCAGGCCAGCAGCAGGGCCAGCGACCCGGCGATGCCAAACGGCGTAAAATTATCGATGGCGGTCCAAAAGGGAAAATAGAACCCGCTAAAAACGGCTAACAGGCCCGCCAGCCAACCTGCTCGGCGCTGCCCCCCCCAAAGAGCAATGGCCACGTAATAACTAATGGGGGCCAGGAGCGCAGACAGCAAAATAAACGGCGCTTGCGCAGCTCGATAGCCAGACCCGCCAACAACCATCCCCGCTGCGGCTAAAATTGAGGTCAGTGGCATCCAGTAGAGATTAGAGGGTTGGGGCGGCGGCGGCGGGTCTCCCAGATAATTCCAGACAAAATCCTGCACAAATCCCCGCCCTGCAGCCAAATTTTGGGCATTAACCGTATAAAATGCGGCATCCATATAGTTGGGCTGCTGCTGAAACCAGGCCACCAGCAAGCGGGCGGCCAGGGCAATGGCAAACAACAGGAGATAATCAGATTTTTTGGCTCTGTTTTTCACAAGATTTCCAACTGTCACTTTGTTGCCGGGTTGCCCGCATAAATCTGTATCAGACAGGGCAAAAAACTTTCCGGTAAAGGTCGCCGCCGGGCGACTTCGGTCGCGTAGCGACTATGGCTGAGACGTAACGGATTCATCTGAGCATCACCCGCCTGCCTGTACAACCGGGCGGCTTCAGTTTGATTTCCGGCTGCCTCCGCCACCAGCCCGGCCTGAAACAGTGTAGCCGGGCTTTGACCGAAATGGAGGGCGGTTTCAATATATTGAAGCGCGTCATCCACCCGATTTTGAGCCAGGGCAACCTCACCTAAATAAGCATACGTTGCGCCAGCCGTGGGCGCAAGTTGACGGGCCGCCTCAAATTCTGTCCGGGCCTCGTCGCTGCGCCCTTCGGCCAGTAATATTTTTCCCGCTGCCTGCTGTATGGCCACCGGATCGGCGGCTGCCTGCTGCCGGTACGCCGCAAGCGCCACCCACGCCGCACCGGTATCACCGGCTGCCAGATGCAGTTGAATCAAATTAGAAAATGAGGTGTGTGGCGGCGTTGACAGCACCGCCGCCGCCTGCCGGATAATTTCGGGCAGAGCCGCCTGCCGCAGCGCGGACTCTTGCCAGTAGGGCGCACCGATCGCATCGGGCTGCCGGGAAAGAAATTGAGCATATTCTTGCCACGCGGCCTCGGGCTTATCCGCAGCTTCCAGATAAAAGCCAAGATTGAGGGCAAAAATTGTTTCCTGCGGGGCCAATTGACGGGCCGTCCTCATTTCCGGAATCGCCTCCTGCCGCCGGTCATCGGCCCACAGCAGGCAGGCCAGATTGGCGTGATCGATGGCCAGTTGATTTACCTGGGTCAATGCCGCCCGGTACTGCTTGATGGCGGCCGGCCGGTATTCCGGCTTCTGCTGCGACACAACCCCCGCGGTAAAAGCAAGTTGTCGCTGGTAAAACGGCATATCGGGCGCCATCTGGTTGGCTTGCTGCAAACTTTCAAACGCGCGCTGCCACTCGCCACCGGCAGCGGCCTTGACCGCCTCATTGTAAATTTTTATGTGTTGGATATCACGCCGGCCCCCCACAAAGGTAATTGCCAAAACCAGCAGGGCCGCAATGATCATCCGGCGACTCCAGTATTGATATCCGGATAATGTTGTATTGCGTATTGCGTATTGCGTATTTAACCCTTCTTTACGCAATACGCAATACGCAATACGTGAGTAAGTACTCATCCAGAAGCCGGCCAGAACCGCCACCAGCAGCATAATTACCGGAAACTTCAGCAATGAATCGACCAGGTTGTGAGCAGCAAACCCTGTCAGGGCCGCCGCACAGGCCGGCCCGGACAACTCCCAGCGAGCGCTGCCGGTGCGTCTCAATGTGTTCCACAATAACTTAACGCCGGCCCCAAGCAGCCACAGCAGCCCAACAGCGCCAACCAACCCGGTTTCTGCCAAAACGGTCAGGTACAGGTTGTGAGCATCGGCCCAAATTCTATCGAGCGGTTTCTGGTACCGGATCAACGCCTGCCCCAGCGTACCCAACCCGGCCCCGGTTATCGGATGGTGCTGCCACGTTTTCAGGGCGCCGGCCATCACCTGCTGCCGCACCGCGACACTTTCAACATATCCCCGTATGTTTGTCGCCAGCCACACCACCCCGACAACTGCCACAATAGCCGCCAACACCACAATCCACTTTGAGAGGCCGCGGCCAATCCACTGAGTTGAATTCTGTATTTCAGGTTTTTGCCGGCGCTGAACCAGCCACGCGGCCACAAAAAAGCCGCTTGCCACCGCCGCCGCCAAAATCCCTCCCCGCGATTGGGTCAGCAGGACGGCCCCCACCAACACCACCAGCCAGCCAATCAACAAAATGCGGGCCGGCATGGTGCGTACCGTCACAGTTTTGTACAGTACCAGCGGCAAAATCAGCGCCACAAAACTGGCCATTGTGTTGGGATTTCCCAGCACCGACAACCGGGGCAAACTCACCCGGCCAATCCCACTTTGTTGCAGCCAGCCGCTAACAGCCGCGTAATCCTGATACCACCACGCCAGTTGCAGCAGCGCCAGCATCCACACCAATCCGGACAGGCCGATGAGCGCATTAAATACCAGTTCCATAAACCAGGGCCACCGCCCCAGATCGGCGGTGATGTAAAAAAAGAAAAGATAGCCAACAAAAAACACCAGCGTTTCCCGGCTGTAAACCGGATTCACAGAAAAGAACGTGGCAATTAACCAGGAGAAAAACAGGAACAGCAGCGGTAAATCGAGGGGTGTGCGCGGAATTTTACTCGCCCCAAACAAACGCCACAACAGCCAGCCGCCGATAATGCCCGTGGTCAAATAGAGGGTCATCAACCGCCAGGTGTGATCATAAATTCCTTGCGCGGTTTGGCCGCCGATAAAAGCGTAATAAATTGCCAGAAGCAGTAATCCAAGTTGAACAGCAGTTACCGGCAATGGTGATTTGGGCAATGCAAATTCTTTCATAATAGTTT
>CAYWSS010000150.1:0-10309 GCA_964460505.1 uncultured Caldilineaceae bacterium
AAGCGTGCGGGAATGACATCTCAAAGTTCCGTTCTCATTCTGTTTTCAGTATAACCTCTTTATTTTCAGAGATTGCTCCGGCAAAATTCGCGTGTAATCGTTCACCCCCTCCCCCCCGTGAACGATTACTCAACTGCCGGTGGTTGGTTACCGGGGTACTGTTTGGTCAGAAGATTTTGTACGTCAACAATGTTGTTCATGTCGCAGTTCCAATTTCGCTGGGTGCATTTAGGTTTTTTTGCGCCACCCACGGTGGCAGATAGCCGCGCCTACTCTTCTCAGCCCTTCTGTTTTTTTCTAAAAAACAGGTAATAAATGGCGGTCCCTATGGCAAAGAGCAACAATCCCCGGATGAGATTACCGCCTTTGCCAATGGCAATTTCTGTAAGAAGATAGGTTGCCAGGGCCATAATCAGCAAGATTTTGGCGGGCAGCGCCAGACGGGCAGCCAGGGGGCTGCCCGCCATTCGGCCCATTAAAAACAGGATGCCGGCCACTACCAGCAGCAGAACATCGGCCACAAAAATAATATCAAAAAATGTCATTTTCTTTTCTCAACTAACGGTTTTACCCGTAAACACAATGGCCTGTTACACCAGCACCGACATCATTCCCGTAGTAAAAAGTATCACAACGTAGCCAATAGCGCACAGTGTCAGCACCGTGTAATATAACCGCCCCCAGATTGACCAGACGCCGTTGCGCCACACCAAGATCAGGGCCACAATCATCCCCATGGTGAGCAGGGTGAGCAGAAAGGGAATTACAAACAACGGCATCGCCCAGCCGGACACGGCGGATAATAACAGCATCGGCGTGGACGATATGGCTTGCGCCATAAAGAAGATTAGCCCCAAAACAAAAAGTACAGCCAGCCCGCCAAACAAAATCACCACCCCTTTGCCGGCCCACCCCAGCCGTTTTTGCCCCGGTGATGCAACCGCCGCCTGCTTGTTGCGGAGTTGGTTAACCACAAAACTGAGCGGCCAAACAATAAATGCCGACAGGATGCCAAACAAAAAGATGCCGGCGATACCGGTTTGGACCATCGCCCCGACATCAAGCGCCAGCAGCCTGGCGGTTAGCGGTACCGTCAGCGCAGTGGGCAATACAAAGCCGGTGGGCGATTTTTTCCGCAGGCAGCTTGTGTCAGGTTCAGTGGCCGGGCTGTCTAAAAAATCCTGCACCACGCGATTGATGCACTCGTTGCCAAAGGCGGTGCCGTGGCTGGATGTGGGATCGACCACGTCAAAACTGTTGGCCAGGAACTGCGCGGCGGCGGCAGCGTTAGAGGGTGGGGTAATCGGGTCGAACCGGCCGGACAGAAGCAGCGTGGGAATATCGCTTTGCACCGGATTATCCACTGACTGTGGCAGGGTGTCAACCTGCCACAGTTGGCACAATTCCAGCACATCTTCCAGGTCATCATACATTGCGTTGATAATTTGAGGGCGCACCCCCTCTAGCGGAACCGTGGCGAGGTCGTAGTCGGCATCTTCGGCGCAGATAACAGAAAAGTACATGCCTTCGCTCATGGTGCGGTCAAAGATCAGTTGAGGCCACAAGCCCTGCCAAAACCTGTAATCGCCGGCTTCCATATCGGCCACCACCTTGGGGAACACGGCGTACATTTCGGGCGCGTAAAACATTTGAAAAAACATATCCATCAACGTTTTGCCGTCAACATACATCTCCGCTATTTGCCCGGTTTCAGGGTCTTCCACGGGGATGGTGATGGGCTGCCGGTCGAGTTGTTCCACCAGGGCCGTGAAGCGCTGCTCCAGATCTGGGAAGTTGGCTCGACAGCTTTCATTGTTGGCGCAGGTTTCAAACATCTCGCTGAAAATACGCTCCGTTACCTGCGGGATGAGGGGAATAAAGTTTAATTGGGGGGGTACCACCCCATCTAAAATTACGGCGCGCAAATGGTCGGGGTAATGCTGCATCAGATGCAGCCCCAGCAGGGTGCCGTACGACACCCCGTAAAAGTTGATGTCCTCGTACCCCAAAGCTTGCCGGATGGCATCCACATCGGCAGCGTTTTCCAGGCTGTTGAAGGCAGACAGATTAACGCCGTCGGCCTGTAGCCGTTGCCGGCACTGCGCATAAAAATCCATTTCCAGTTTCGCTGCTTCCCTGGGAGGTAAGGCGAGGGTGGTATCCCGTGCATCAAACAGTTCTGTGCAAACAAGTGACGGTTCGGCGTAAAGGGTTCCCCGCTGATTAAAAATGACAATGTCCCGCTGCCGGCCAAATGCCTCCGGCACAAAGGCAAACACGCCAAAGGCATCGCCGCCGGGGCCGCCCTGAGCCAAAAACAGCGGATCGGGGTGGGGATTGTCGCCGGTAGCCCGGCTGATGGCCACCGGCAACCGGAGGGTGGGGCCACCAGAGTTAGCGCGCTGTTCGGGCACGGTAACATAGCCACATTCAAAGCCAAACTGCTCCGGGGTCATAAAACTTACAAAGGGAATTTCGAACATGCAGGGGGCCGGTTCAAAGGCAGGGGACGCTGTCTGAGCCTGTGCAATAATCGGGCGGCCGGCGGCCAATGCTGTTACTGCCAGCAGAATAATGACAATCATTGCGGCGCAGTATTTTTTATTACTCACAAAGTAGCTCCGGTCTCTGATTACAGGGAAAATGTATCTGTTAAGGTCGATTTGTTTTTTGCACCGAACACTTGCGCCGGCCCCCTTGCGGGTCAGTGCAGGTGTTTTGCAAATTTCTCAAATTAGAAATAACAAGTAACTATTCACCCCCCTTTAGCTCCCCCTCAGGAGGGGGGAGGACTTAACTTCCCCCCGAATCGGGGGGATTGAGGGGGGGTAAAAACGGCAAAAGGACGCTACTATAGCGGTTTCAAGGGGGTATGTTTGAGAGTAGTTACAATAATAATTTGGTCAATTCGTGTCATTCGGTGCGGATTTTTTTGGTCCGGCTGAATCGATACGGGAAAACTAATCCAAAAGGGCCTGAGTTAATCCCTTGCCGCGAGCGTTGCTTTGGTGAGCAGCGCCGGAAATTGCTTCGAGGGCGCGTAACCAGGAGTCCCCTTCTTTGCCAAAAGGTTCATCCCTAAAGCGGTAATCATTTTTTCGGATAAACTCATTCAGGTCGATGTTCAGGCGTTGCCAGACCGTTTTTTGAGCCTCAATGAATGCTCGCAAGTTGGGGCCGCGCCGGGCCTGGGTTAACACCGAGCGAAAATGTAACAAACACAATCCGTCAGACGATTCAAAAACCTCGGCAAATGCGTTTGGGCCGCTAAAATTCTTAATCAAGGTACTGGTGTAATGTTGTTCGGTAGTTTTTAATTTAACGCAAATGGGGCACGCCGTTTGTGGCGCCAGGTTGGCCGTTAATTTTGATATTGCTCCACCGGAAGGGGAAACGCTGAACGTATCCATTATTTTTTGCAGCGATGATCCTTTGGATTGCCTGAAATTGCGCTTATCCATTTGATCCAGCAGGGTTTGCAACACATCTTGCATCAGAATGGCAGCCCCCAGCGCCGCGCCCTCACGGTCAAGAAACCAGGCGTGTTCCCGGCAATAGCCTCTGGCCAGATTAAGCTCATCCCGAAAGGCGGGGTCGTTTACCATTCCCCACAGCACAGAGTCAATGTATCTGGTGGCTTCGCGGGCCAACAATCGACAAAACGGGCAGCCGGATTTTGTGAATGCCCCGTACATCTCACGAAAGTAGGGGATGCTTTCCAGATTGTCATCGGCCCGCAGCCATTCCCACGCTTGCCGCCTATTGTCACTGTGAAAATATTTGGTTTTGCCGGTAAAAAACGGGGAGGAGACAGCGGCTAACCACGCTTCCCACTGGTTGTCGCCCACAAGCGCCAGCCGGTCGATGTTTTTATTGTAGGCCGCCCCAAACTTAAAATCGTCCCACAAGGCGGTCAACTCGGCCTCCTGAAACTCATCCAGCATAAGCAGCAGCCGAACCTTGCCTTCTTCCTCAACCAGGGTTTCAAATTCAATAGTGAGCCTTTGGTAGTCGGCTGGGGTCAATTTGCCGGCAACGCTGTAGCCCACAACCCAGCCGGAACTCTCAGCTAACTTTTTAAACATCACGCTCTCCAATTGTTAGAGTTGTTCCTTAATAAGCAACGCAGGAAATTTGGACACATTTTATTAAGGACGCCGGCGAGAACGGACAAGCGCGGATATTTAAA
Organism: uncultured Caldilineaceae bacterium; assembly: GCA_964460505.1. GTDB lineage: Bacteria > Chloroflexota > Anaerolineae > 4572-78 > J111 > J095. Next base: position 4,190 of record CAYWSS010000150.1, read on the forward strand.
TGCTTGCCAGGCAAGTAAGTTAGCCAGGGTCGTCATAATTTTTTACCTTTCAAAAAGCTTCTACAACAAATCAGGTTGGGTGACGCTCTTGGTCAAACATTTTTCGCTTGTGTAAATTCACCTTGCCTACGGGAGGGGACGATACCCGGTCAGGCATTTCGGAAAACATCTCAAATGTTACTCATTTTTCTTAAATCATCAAATGCTCAATGATGCTTTATTGAGAAAATACTTCATTTGCCTTTAAGAAAATAGTTGTACACTTCTCTTTGGAAATAATTCAATTTTGAATGTGTTCGATATGGAAAGCAAACAAAGCGGCATTCGCCGGATACAAATTATAACAGCCGGCGCAATCATTATTGCAATTGCGCTGATTTTGTGGACGCAGTGGAATTATATTACAGCCCTGTTGGGCTTTCTTAAAGACCGAGAGGCCATTAGCCAATATCTGGCTCAAATTGGCATGTGGGGGCCACTGTTGTATGTAGCCATTTTAGGGATGCAGGTCATTAGCGCCATTATTCCCGGCCATGCGTTAATGGTTGCGGCCGGGTATCTGTACGGCTTTAAGTGGGGATTGGCCCTCAACGCGCTGGGAGCCGTGGGCGCCAGTCAACTGGCATTTTTAATAAGCCGGCGCGGGGGACAGGGATTTGTAAAAAAAGTAGTGCCGGCCAATGTATTTACCCGCTGGGAAGATATCATCAAGCGGCAGGGCGTCTTCTTTTTTTTGATTAGTTTCTGGTTTCCAATTATCCCCAGCAATGCCACCAACTATCTGGCCGGTCTAAGTCCCATCTCATTCTGGACTTTTTTTGCAGTTAACTTTGTAGGGAGATTGCCGGGATTAATTATGGTTACGCTGATTGGCGCTTACGGCCTGGAATTATCTCTGCCGCAGTGGGGTATGCTGGCCGCAGCAGGTATTGTAGCCGCCGGACTTGGCAGGTATATGACCACAAAAATCAACCAACGGTACGCTCTTTCATCAGCGTAAGTAGTTTCCAAATTCAACATCTGTAATGGTCAAGATCATGTTGAACAAATCAGGGTTTTAAAATTTTCACGCAAAGCCGCCAAGAACGCCAAGAAAAGCATTAAAATCTTTGCGTGAGGTAAAAATGTTCAACATCTTATTGACCCCTACAGTTTAAATTCAACATCCTTTGAAAATTCAGTAGTCAGTAGTCAGTAGTCAGATTTTCACCCGCGTTGCCGGGCCGTAGGAACTGGCCGAATCCTCAAAAGTTTAGCGCCACACTTTATTACATCCCAACGTTTCTGTTGCAACAAACCTGCGAGTCTGTTTGCATCAACTATCCCCTTGCAAAACCGTAAATTCGCAAATTTGTATAATTTAAATAGCATGTTCCGGCATCACCGCGGCACCTCGAAAATGTACCTCTTGACAAAATTATCCGGCCTGGTATAATATAGGTATAGCCTTGGTAGTACCAGAGGCTTACCAAATAGGTAAAAATCAGGGAGAAGGCTATGAGCCCAACAGTAAATTACACCGCCGGTAATCTCAAACGTTCAACCCGACAGAAGCCGGTGTATGTGCAGGTAGCCAACCAAATTCAGCAGTTGATTAAAGATGGTGAGCTGGTACCGGGAGATCAACTGCTGCCCGAACGGGAACTTGCCGAGCAAATTGGGGTGAGCCGTACCTCAGTCCGCCAATCGCTGGCGGTGCTGGATGGCATGGGGGTAATAGAGATCACGCCGCGAGACGGGGCCTATGTGCGGCGGAAAAATCTTGAGGACGCTGTTAAGCCGCTGACTCACGTTTTATTTCAAGAGCGGAACCAGGTGTGCCACCTGTTTGAAGTGCGCCAGATTATCGAAAATCAGGCCGTTCTGCTGGCGGCCATGCGTCGAGACGCCGTAGATTTACAACGCCTTCGCAATCTGAACCGGCAATTTGAGGCTGATTTAATGAATGGGGATTATGCATTTGAGGCCAATACAAAATTTCACCTTGCCATTGTAGGGGCAGCTAAAAACCCCATTCTTACCGAAATTATGTGTACCTTGCTCTCCGCTTCGATGGAAGTATACGTGGCGGTCCGCAAAAAAAGTATGCCCACGGTTGACAACTTGCTCCAGTTTGTTGATGAGCATAAGAGAATTATTGATGCCATCGACCACCAAGACCCCGAGCTTGCCGTGAGTGTCCTGACCAAACACATCGACGACGCGCGCAAACGGGTGGAAACAGTGATGGAATGTGAAGTTTAATATGTAGCAAACCGGAGACTTCGACTCCCAAAATGAATAGCGCAACGGAGCGCACTTGCGATGATGCAACAAAGAAAAGAAAGGACGGGCAAATGTCATCATCAGAAACCAGAAAAATACACCAGGTTATAAACTCTGCAGGAAAAGTGGTTGGCGCAATTCCTGACGTGCCGGAGCAGAAAATGGTAGAGTGGTATCAATGGATGGTGTTGGGGCGCGTTTATTCCGACCAAATGGTGGCCTTGCAGCGCCAGGGCAGAATGGGAACCTTTGCCGCGGGCAACGGGCAGGAAGCCACCGCCGTGGGGCTGGCCGCGCCGCTACAAAAAGAGGATTGGCTGGTAGCTTCTTACCGTGAAAACCTGAGCCATTTTGTAAAGGGTGTTTCTATAATTCCGTTGATGAAACAGTGGGGGGGGCACATTGCCGATGATTATCCGCCCGAATTGAACAGTTTGCCTTTTCAGGTTGTGTTGGGCACCCAAATGTTACACGCGGTAGGCATTGCGCAAGCCATTAAATACAGCGGCAAACCCCAGGTAGTGGTTACCTCATGTGGTGATGGGGCAAGCTCCGAAGGCGATTTTAACGAGGCCTTAAATTTTGCGGGCGTTTTTAAAGCGCCCGTTATTTTTGTGGTGCAAAACAACGGCTGGGCCATTTCCACGCCGCGCAAGCAGCAAACGGCCGCCGAGAGTATCGCCGGCCGGGGACGTGGTTTTGGCGTGCCGGGATACGTGGTTGACGGCAACGATTTGTTGGCCGTTTATCAAGTTGTTTCCGATGCCGTGGCCCGCGCCAGAGCCGGCGATGGCCCCACCCTGATTGAAGCCATTACCTACCGCCTAACCGCCCACACCACCGCCGATGACCCAACCAAATATCGCTCTGATTCTGAAGTGGGGCCGTGGCTTAAACGTGACCCGCTGCTTCGGTATCGCAAATTTCTCATGAATCGCAACCTGCTCACAAAATTGGAAGACCAGCGTATTTACCAGGAGGCCGAGGCCAGGATGCTGGCCGCCGTTGAAACTTACGAAGCCCTCGCCCCGCAACAACCGGGCATGCTATTCAATTTAGTTTATGATAAACCTTCAGCGCAATTGAAACGACAAAAACAGGCCCTGCTCCGCGATCTGCAATCCCAGCCCGGCTTCGACAAAATCACCCCATTCCACGCCCCGGCGCCGCTTCAAACTGCCGCTTGATATAGATGTTCAGGTAATGTTTTTGGGTAGGGGCAGCGCCTTGTGCCTGCCCTTTGGGGCAACCACAAGGGTTCGCCCCTACAAAATTCAAAATATTTTTCTGAACATCTATAGAACCTTTAAAATTGAGTCCTTGCCCACGCCGGCCCTGTGGGGGCGCAAGAAAATGTTACACAGAGCTACACGGAGATGGCACAGACACGAAGCGCACTAAGAAAAAATCAGAAATCTCCATGTATGAGTTTTTTGCGTAACTCCGTGTTTCCTTTTTCGCGCAGCGTTCGGTTCATCCGGGTTAGGATTGTAAAAGAAAGAAAGGGTTGATACGCGCAATGTCAAAGTGGACCATGGTACAGGCGCTCAATAATGCGCTGAAACTGGAACTGGAACGGGATTCGCGGGTACTGTTGATAGGTGAAGATGTCGGCAAAAACGGCGGGGTGTTTCGCGTGAGCGACACCTTGCAGGAGCGGTTTGGCGAGGAGCGCGTTGTCGACACCCCCCTGGCGGAGTCGGGCATTATCGGCACAGCCTTGGGTATGGCCGTGTACGGCTTGCGACCCGTTGCCGAAATTCAGTTTGCCCCGTTTACTTTCCTGTCTTTTAACCAAATTGCTTCTCAGGTGACACGGTTCCGGTACCGTTCGGGCGGCGCATTTACCGCCCCGCTGGTAATCCGTGCTCCTTTTGGCGGCGGCGTGCGTACCCCGGAAATGCACTCCGACAGTGTTGAGGCCATTTTTATGCACACGCCGGGTATAAAAGTGGTCATTCCCTCCACTCCCTACGATGCCAAAGGGCTGCTCCACGCCGCTATCGAAGACCCCAACCCGGTGTTGTTTTTGGAGCACATGAAGCTGTACCGTTCGGTAAAACAAGAGGTGCCGGAAGATCGATACACGATTCCGCTGGGCAAGGCGGCAGTAGTTAAAGAAGGGAATGATGTAACCGTCATCGCCTACGGGGCCATGGTAAAAATAGCCCTTGATGCTGCTGAACAGGCGGAACGGGCCTGGGGCGTTACGGTAGAGGTCATTGATTTACGCACCATCTCTCCGCTGGATGAGGAAGCCATTGCCGCTTCGGCCAACAAAACCGGGCGAGCGGTAATTGTTCACGAAGCGGCCAAAAGCGGCGGCGTTGGCGCAGAAATTTCTGCGTTTATTAATGAAGAATGTTTGTACTCTCTGCTCAAACCGGTGGAACGGGTCACCTGCCCTGATATTCCGTTCCCCGTGCCCAACCTGGAAGATTACTTTCTGCCCACCCCGGAGCGCGTGGCCCACGCCATCTATCGCACGCTGGAGCCGTAAATTACGCCTCAACCAACCGCCGGGCAATAACCATCCGTAAAATTTCACTGGTGCCTTCGCCGATGGTCAGCAAGCGCTGGTCACGGTAAATACGCTCCACCGGAAACTCGGTGCTGTATCCGTAGCTGCCATGAATTTGCAGCGCTTTAAATGCAGCGCGTTCGGCGGTTTCGCTGGCAAACAGTTTGGCCATGGCCGCCTCTTTGCTGAAATCACGGCCTTGGTCTTTAAGCCACCCGGCCCGATAAACCAGCAAGCGGGCCGCCTCGATTTCCGTACCCATATCGGCCAACATATGCTGAATGGCCTGATGTTGGGTCAGTGGACGGCCAAAGGTGCGGCGATCTGCACCGTATTTAATGGCCTCATCCAAAGCGGCCTGAGCCAGCCCCACCGCCATCGCCCCAATGCCAATCCGGCCCCCATCCAGCGTGGCCAGCGTTTGGTGCAATCCCCGCCCCAATGCCCCCAGCAGGTTTTCTTTGGGCACACGCACCCCGTCAAAACTGAGCATATTGGTGGGCGAACCTTTTAGCCCCATCTTCTTTTCCGGGGGATTGATTGTCAGCCCGGGCCGGTCTGTTTCTACGATGATCATATTAAAGCCGCGCGTTCCGGCCTCCCGGTCGGTACGGCAAAGGGTGATGATGATGGGGGACAGCGCGGCGTTGGTGATCCATGCTTTACTGCCGTTAACGACCCACATGTTACCGTCCGGCGCAGCCGTGGTTTGTACCCCGCCGGCCAGATCGCTGCCGGCTCCCGGTTCGGTCAGGGCCAGCGCTCCCAGTTTTTCACCGGAGGTTAAATGCGGCAGATACATTTCTTTTTGCGCGGCGGTGCCAAAGGCTACCAATGGGCCAAGGCACAGCCCATTATGCGCCGCCACCGATAGGGCTGTGCTGCCGCATACGCGCCCCAACTCCTCAATGGCCATGGCCGCACTGACTGCATCCAGGCCCGGCCCGCCGTCGGCCTCCGGCACAGACAGAGACAGCAGGCCCAACGGCGCCATTTTTTTGATAACATCCATGGGCAGTTGCGCTTCGACATCGGTTGCAGCCGCGCGAGGTTTCAGTTCGACCTGGCAGAAATTACGCACGGCATCCTGCCACATTCGCTGTTCATCATTTAGTTGAAAATCCATGTCACTCTCCTCATAAATACCCCTCTCCCCCCCAACCCCCTCTCCTAAATCAGGAGAGGGGGAGTCGCGTCAGCGACGGGGGTGAGGGCAATTTTCATTCCTGGTGATGTCCCGCAGGGTCATGCCAACTCCCTTGAAAATGGCTCTCTAGTGCTTTCCGTGCAATCACCATAATTTGATTGGCTACCCACAACATATTGTGGTTCAG
>CAYWSS010000151.1:0-10291 GCA_964460505.1 uncultured Caldilineaceae bacterium
GTCAGCCGGATAAATCAGCGTGCAATCTAAATGAATGGCCGCAATTAAACCGGCATAGGCCAGCAACTGCAACAACCAGGACGCGCTGATTAGTGATAATAAATTCAGAAAGTTGGCAATCGATAATATCAGGGGGCTGCTTACATACAACCAGTTCTTTTGCCGTTGGCTAACTAAAATAAAGGGGATGCCAAATATGGCAATACATAAACTGTGAATTTGAGTTGGAACCGGCCAGCCCGGAAAAAGGGGTAAGACAGAGAGCAGCAACGCCGCGCCGCTGCCCACCCAGGCCAATCTGTTCCAAACGGGGGAAAGTTGAATAACAGGGTTAACCAGCGCCCATACCAAACAAAATGTACTGAACACCTCCAGCGCAGCAATAGGTCTGGCCTGGGCCCCGGCCACCGCAAACAGAGAAATTATTAATATCACAGCGCGGCTGGTAACCAACAAAAACAGGGGCAGCAATCGCCGGCTATATACACCTGTGAAAAAATTGTTCAGGCCCAACAAAAATGCGGTTAGGGCAAACAGATTAGCAGCTAAAAAGAAGATATTTATCAAGGCCAGTTCCAGGTATTCGCACAAAACAGTTATCCGAAACCTAATTATTTTTCTCTGACATTATAGATGTCCAGAAAAAATTTTTCCTAAATAACATCCGTAAATCGTTGGGCGAAAACTTTTCTGGAGTGCTATATCACTTAACAATCAGACACAAATAGAAAGGGTTCATAGACAAGTGCAACGTATGGTAAGGTGCGTTTTTTAGCGATTCAAGCGTCCCGGCTTGATTCTCAGACAATCGATTTGCCAGGATAGAATCACGCCGGAAACCGCTGAATCGGTGATAATACCAGTATAACAAATCAATTTTAAGCGGACAATGGGCTTTTGGTGGGGGAAGTACCAAAGTCCAATAGACAGCAGCAAACGACACGCAGTTAGCCTGTATTTGCTGATTTGTGCTACAATCTGACTTAGGAGTCAGGAGTCAGGAGTCAGGGTCTTGTCTTTCCCCTGGCTCCTAATTCCTAACCCTAACCCCTGGTTACAAAGGAGACACAACGCATGCTAAAACTATTTGATATTATTCGGGCAAACCGCCGACTTGCGCGTTTCATTAAAAAAAGCCCTTTAATTTATAGTGAAGCACTGAGTGAGCGCAGCGGAGCCAACGTCTGGCTCAAACTGGAGTGCATTCAACCTACCGGCAGCTTCAAGATTCGGGGGGCGTTGCACAAGCTGCTGGCGCTCGACGATGAGCAGTTGGCCAGAGGTGTGGTTACGGCCAGCGCCGGTAATCACGGGTTGGGGGTAGCCTACAGCGCCAGGGCGCTGGGACTAAAAAACGTAACCATCTTTGTTCCTACCACCACACCCGCAGCCAAGATTGCCAAACTCAGCCGCTATCCGGCAAACCTGCATCAAATTGGTCAATCCTTTGACCAGGCCCAACATGCCGCCCTTGACTTCTGTCAGAAAAACGGTGCTGCATTTGTTTCCGGCTACGACGATGCGCAACTGATTGCCGGGGCCGGCACCTGCGGCCTGGAAATTGTCACGGAGCAAACCGGGGTAGATGCGGTCATTGTCCCGGTTGGCGGTGGCGGTTTAGTTGCCGGCACGGCCGTAGCCGTAAAAGGCGTCAATCCCGGCTGCCGGATTATCGGGGTGCAGCCGGAAGCCTCTCCATCGGCTAAATTATCGTTTGAACAAAACCTGCCGCTGGAAACGTACGAGCACGCCCCCACCATTGCCGATGGCCTGGCCGGTGGCTTTGGGGCGCACCCATTTTACATTGCCCGCACCCTTATCGACGACATTCTGCTTTACAGCGAAGCAGACCTTCGGCAGGCGATTTTCAGGCTGGTTGATATGCACCAACTGGTTGTTGAGGCTTCCGGAGCCATTGCTATTTGCCCGCTATTGGTCGAATCAGAGCGTTTTTCCGGCAAAAATGTGGTCTGCGTCTTGACCGGCAGCAACATTGACACCGCCCTGCTTTCTGAAATTCTGAGAGAATATACAGAAATACCGGCTAAAATTTAATTGACAACACCCAATCTTTATGCAATAATACCAGCGTGATGAGTTAAGAAAACTCTCACCTCCAACCTCGCTATCCCATATATGAGGAGGTGATGCTTATGTGTAGTAGTCATATGTTCAGCGCCGTAGCATCACCTCAATTACTCGGGTAGGTGCTATGGCGCGGCAAAGGGTCACACGGTGTGTGGCTCTTTGTTTTTGTTTACTGCAATGAGTAGATACACTTATGCCCTTTTATCCTGTTGGAAAATTGCCCACTCAAGATTTGGCCACCCTGCTAAACAGCGCGCCCGTTAACGATCCCCGCGTGATTATGGGCGGTGCCATTGGAGAAGATGCCGCCGTCATCAATATGGGGGGCCGCTGTCTGGTGGCCAAAACCGACCCCATCACCTTTGCCACGGAAGAAATCGGTTGGTACGCTGTTAATGTCAACGCCAACGATATTGCCTGCACCGGAGCTACCCCCCGCTGGTTTTTGGCAACGTTGCTGCTGCCGGAAAATCGAACCTCTCCGGCGCTGGTAGAGCGGATTTTTAAGCAAATTACCTCTGCCTGCCAAACGCTGAACATTAGTCTGGTTGGTGGACACACCGAAATTACGCACGGGCTGGATCGCCCCCTGGTAATCGGCCAGATGTTGGGAGAAGTATCGCCGGAGAAGCTGATCTCCACGCGCGGAGCGCAGGTTGGCGATGACCTGATGCTGACCAAGGGTATCGCCATCGAAGCGACCGCCATCATTGCTTCAGAAATGCGGGGGCAACTGATTAACCACTTTGATGCAGCCCAACTTGATCGCTACGCAAATTTCCTGCACCGGCCGGGTATCAGCGTGGTTAAAGATGCAGCCGTAGCTACTGCCGCCGGCGAAGTTCACGCCATGCATGATCCTACCGAGGGTGGCCTTGCTACCGGCCTGCACGAATTGGCCGAAGCGGCCGGCGTGGGGCTTGAAATCTTTGGCGAAGAACTACCCCTCCTGCCGGAGACGAACGCCCTGTGCCAACATTTTGAACTGGACCCCCTTGGGGTAATTGCCTCCGGGGCATTGTTGATGGCTGTCTCACCGGCCTCCACAGCGACTATTATCAAACACTTAAACCGGGCCAACATTCAAGCGGGTGTCATCGGACGGGTTCAGCCGGCTGAAAAAGGGCGCCGCCTGGTGAACGGTGTCGCTGCTCGTCCATTGCCCACGTTTGATCGAGACGAAATTACGCGCCTTTTTGAATAGCTTATTGCAAATTACAACCAATCTATGACAGAATCTAATCCTGAAAAACAGTCATCAAACACTTCACCCGGTTTACCGCTGAACACAATGGATGCCGAAGCCTACTACAACCGGGCAACCCGCCACGTTGATGCGGGCAACTACGAACAGGCCGTGGTTGATTTTGGTGAAGCTATCCGGCTGGAAGCTGACAACCCCGATCTGTATTACAGGCGCGGCAATATTCTACGGCGCATGGAGCAGTTTGAGGCCGCTCTGGCCGATTACGGCGAGGCCATTTGCCTGAACCCCCGCCACGCGCAGGCATTGGTTGGGTTGGGCAACACCCATTACCAACAAGATAATTTCCAGGAGGCTATCGCCGCGTACAGCGCTGCTATTGCGATTGATCCGCATTACGTGAGCGCCCTGTATAATCGAGGGAAAAGCTACGCCGAGCGTGACCAGGATGAAAAAGCGCTGGTAGATTTTGAGGCCGTACTCCGGCTTGAGCCAGGGGATGCCGCGGCCTTGTTTGGGCGTGGCAACCTGCATTTTAAGGCCGGCAATTACCGGCAGGCCAGCGACGATTACTCCCGCGCTATTCAGTTGGATCCGGAGAATGGGATGGCGCTTATCAATCGGGCCGGATGCTTTACGGAATTGGGAGAATACCGCCGGGCGCTTGATGATTACACCCAGGCGATAAAGCTAAGCCCCAGAGATGCCCGCGCTTTCACCGGGCGGGCGCTTGTTTGCTTTTTTTTGGGAGAGTACGCGCCGGCCATTGCTGATTACACCACGGCCATCACCCTGAAACCGAACGACAGCAAAACGTTTATCAGCCGGGCGATAGTATTTTTTCAACTGGGCCGCGACCGGCAAGCGATGGATGATTATGCTCAGGCCATTCAACGGAATCCCAAAGATGCGCGCGCTGCCCACGGCCGGGGCCGGGTTTTTTACCGGCAGGGCGATTTCAGGCGGGCCTGGGCAAACTTTGATCAGGCCATTCGGCTAAATGAAAATTTTGCAGCGGCTTACGCCGGTCGCGGTGATACAGCGGCAAAGCTTGGAGATTTGGACGCAGCCCTGACAGATTATCAAACCGCGCTGCGGTTAAACCCGGAGGATACCGCTCCGCTGATGAGCCGCGCCATTATTTTTATGCAGCAGGGTAACTACGCCCGGGCAATCGTCGACTACAGCCGGGTCATTGAGCGCAGGCCGTCCGGGGCCGGTGCTATTTACAACCGGGGGCGCGCGCATCACCAGTTGGGCAATATCACAGATGCCGTGTCTGATTATCGCACCGCTATCCGGCTAACCCCGCACGATGCCGGAGCGCGCTACAATCTGGCCTGTTTGCTGGCCCGGCAAAACAAAACGCAGGAGGCCATGAACCACCTGCGTTCGGCGCTAAAAATCAATCCCGCTCTAGTTGAAACCGTCAAAACAGACCCGGATTTTGAGGCATTGCGACGGGTTCCGGGGTTTATTGAATTGGTTGGTATTTAAGGGGCAAGTTGCAGGGTGCAGGGGTTGCAAGTCGCAAATTCGCTTATTCGCTCAGTTCAAAAGGATTACTCCGGCTCGATGGAAAACGTGAGCGGGAATCCCTGCCGGCGGGCGGCAAATTGCGCCTTAAAAACCTTGCTTTTTGCCTCGTGCAGCGGCAGGGTGGACACGTAGGACACACCCGTATTGTGTGTTTCAAACGCAATGTAGGTGGCCCGCGCAAATGTTTTTTGAAATACCGTAACCAGGATATTGATTACAAACTCAAAGGTGGTTACATTATCATTATGAATAATCACCCGATACGGGCGCTCAAGTTCTTCTTCGTCCATGACCACAAATTCAAGGTCAATGTCGGTATCAGTTTGAACGTCTGTGTCCGTATCGGTAGTTAAACTTAGATTAGGCCAGATATTTTCTGTTTCCCCCGCCATTTTACCTTTCCTTAAACTGTATCTATTTTGCAGAAGTAACCGTTCACCCCCTTCCAACCTTTCTTTGGTCGCCCTCACGAGGGGAGAGGGTTTTTGAGCTTCCCCCCGTGAACGGGGGGGATTGAGGGGGGTGAACGGTTACTGTTAATTTTCCAATACCGGGGGGGCACTTAGCAGCCGTCCCAAAGACATGCGAGCCAGAACCACAATCTCATTATCGCCGTTGGCCAGCGCCAGTTCACCGGCTTGCTCGTAGGCAGGGATGGCCTCAAATGTATTGCCCTGCCCTTCGAGGGCCTGCCCCAGCAGCAACCAGCCTCTGGCTGAGTTTTCATTAATTTCTATCCCGGTTTGGGCATCTTGTTCCGCTTTTTCAGCCTGACCGGTCATCAGATATAGTTGAGCCCGGCCAAGGTAGAAAAGCTCAGGGTTGCCCAAAATTTTTGTTGCTTTTTCAAAGCGCTGGTTGGCGGCGGTCTGGTCGCCCAATAATTCCTGATAGATTCCGGCCGATATGATTAACCCGGGATCATCCGGAACCACCGCCAATCCCTTTCTGATTTCGGTGAGGGCACCTTCAATATCTCCCTCTTCAAATGCACGCCGTGAATTATTTTCGGCGTCTAACCGGGCAATTGCCTCCGGGGAAGGAGCCAGAATAGTTTGAAAGGCCACAATCACCGCACAAACCAACGTAATTAGCGCTACGCCGCCAATCACCAGCTTGCGCAACGCGTGTTTTCGGCGAGCCGTCACCTCCTCATTAATATACCACCACCATCTCTCATCGGCAGGTGGAAGGGGGGAGGGGCGATGTTTTATCAGCGCGTTTGCGCCACCCAGCGCCTTTAGCCAGCGGCCTGCCTGCTTGACCAACTGTCCCTGAACCGCCTCAAAGCGCCCCTGTTCGGATTTTAAATCAACGCCCGTATCCTGGAGTTGAGTGAACAGCTCGTTGGCCCGGTCAAGGTCGCGCAAAATACCCAGGGCATCTTCAGGCTTTAATGATTTTAGCCTGGGCTGGTTTTCTTCCAGAGTATTAATAATTTGCCGCAGCTCATCGGCGGGATTTAAGTTTTTTTGTTGAAAAAAATCTATTTTAGCCATGTTTTTGGTTGATGACCTTTAATTATAAGGGTGTGTTTAGAATGAGTTGGACACTGCGCAATACAAAGCTATTTTTAACTCATTTTGGTCACACCCTGATTATAACACGCCTGCGCGTGTCATCATTTCTTTGCTAAGTTTGTTGTGTTGCTCAATTACGGGGGGTAGTTCGAAAGGCAGGAATTGCCCATCTTCAACAATTACCCGGCCATTGATAACCGATAACCAGACCCGGGTTGGCGCGCACGTTACCAACGACGCCACCGGGTCTGACTGCCCGCCGGCATGGGCCAGATCGTCAACCCGAAAGGCCACAAAATCGGCGGCCTGGCCCACTGCAAGCGAACCGATGTCGTCGCGGCGCAGGACCCTGGCCCCGCCCAGGGTAGCCAGTTCCAGAGCCTCGCGGGCGGTAAAGCGGTCGGCTCTGGATTCAAAGCCGGGCCAGCCGACGCGCTGCAACAGCATGGCCATGCGCGCTTCGCCCAGCATGTGGTTGCCATCGTTGCTGGCCGAGCCATCGAGACCCAGCGCCACCCGCACATCTTTGTCTACCATGTCCCGGACAGGGGCAATTCCGCTGGCCAAAATCATATTGCTGCTGGGGCAGTGACACACCCCGGAATGGGTTTTTGCCAGCCAATCGACCTCCGTTGGGTTGGGGTGAACCATGTGGGCAAACCAGACATCCTCTCCGGCCCAGCCCACCGACTCGGCGTATTCAATGGGGCGTTTGCCAAACATTTCCACGCAGAAGCGATCTTCATCTTTGGTTTCGGCCAGGTGAGTGTGCAGGTTAACCAGCGGATATTGGCGGGCCAGTTCCGCCGATTCGCGCATCAGGTTGCCGGTAACGCTAAAGGGAGAGCAGGGAGCCAGCCCAATCCGCAACATTGAATACGGCTCCGGGTCGTGGAAGGTTTCAATAGCCCGGATGCAATCTTTGATGATATCCGGCTCGGAGTCGCACACGCGGTCGGGCGGCAACCCGCCGTCACTTTCGCCCAAACTCATGCTGCCCCGGGTGGGATGAAAGCGCGCTCCAATTTCCCGGGCCGCCTGAATTTCATCATCAATTTTGCTGCCGTTGGGATACAGATACAAATGGTCGGCGACCGTAGTGCAGCCGCTCATAATCAGCTCGGTAATGCCCACTTTGGCGCTGACATACACGGATTCCGGGGTCATCTCGGCCCAGATGGGGTACAGGAATTTTAGCCAGTCGAACAAAATCATTCCATCACCCGTGCCGATGGTGCGGGTGAGTGTCTGGTACAAATGGTGATGGCAGTTCACCATTCCGGGCAGCACCACACAGCCACGGCCATTAATTACCGTGTCGATCCCGTCTCGCTCAAGCTCCGGGCGATTTTGCGCAATCCAGGCGTCCACCTGGCCGGTGGGGCCAAGCCACAGAATTTGGTTATTCTCAACCAGCAGTGCCCCATCCCCTATTTCATTCCGGCTGCCGTTCATTGGTGCTAAAACATCAATATTTTTCACTAATAACGTTGTCATCAGATTAGCCCTTTATTCCATCCTGAAAAAAGATAATTTTATCTAAAACACAAAACGTGAAACGCAAAACGTGAACAAATTTTATTCACGCATTACATTTCACGTTTTACCCACAGTATGGGCCGGATGGAGTCGCCCCCTCCAATTACAAGGCCCACGATATTAGATTTGTTGGTATGATACTCAAATTAAGGTTTCCACGCAAAAAAGCTGCGCTGCCGGAGGGCTTCGCAAAGCGGGCAGCTCCCCCCAATTCCACCTCCCCTCCAATTCATTTTAAACACACCCATTTCAATTTGCTGTTTGCATGGATTAGAAGTAAGATTCAATGATTGCTGCTATGATAGAAAATCTCAAATAAAAATAGCGCGGGGTGATAAAATGCCTGACCTAAGAAAAAGACTGTCTGAACCGGGAACAATTATTATGGATGGCGCTACCGGAACTCAACTGCAAAATCTGGGCCTCCCGGCCGGGATGGCGCCGGAATTGTGGAATCTCGAAAACCCGGGCGCCGTAAAACAACATTACCAGGCTTATGTTGATGCCGGTTCTGATGTGGTTTTGACCAATTCCTTTGGCGGAACCCGGCATCGTTTAGAGATGGAAAAGGCCGGGAATAAAACGCACGAGATTAATGTGGCTTCAGCAAGGCTGGCTCGAGAAGCGGCCGGTGACAGGGTGTTTGTATTAGGTTCCATGGGGCCGACAGGGGCGTTAATGGAGCCGATGGGGCCGCTAACCTTTGAAAAAGCCGTAGAATATTTTGCTGAACAGGCCGCCGGCCTGGCCGAAGGTGGCGCCGATGGAATCCACGTTGAAACCATGAGCGACCTGCAGGAAGCCAGGGCCGCCATTGCGGGAGCTCAGCAAGCCACAGATCTGCCGGTAACGGTGACAATGAGCTTTGATACCCATGGGCGTACAATGATGGGCGTGAAACCGGAGGATGCGGTCAAAGAGTTATCTTCGCTCGGTGTGCTGGGTGTAGGTGTAAATTGTGGTCGCACTGTGGATGAAAATCTGAAGGCGATCATTGCCATGCGCTCGGCTGCGCCGGATATGACCTTAATTGCCAAACCGAATGCCGGGCTTCCCCGCGTAGATGGAGATGGTGAAGCTGTGTACGACATTACCCCGGAGATTATGGCCGATTACGCACTAAAATTTGGGGAGCAACATGTCAAAATGATGGGCGGCTGTTGTGGCAGTAATCCAACTCACATTGCAGCCATGAAAGAAGCGCTCTCTGATTTTACGCCGCCTCCCCTGGAAACTGTTCTGGAACAGAACAAAGAAATTTCAACCAGCAGCAAACCGCCACGGACCAGACGGAGTTCGCGGAGATAGAAACTTATAATTACAATAGTTGAAAACTGGACATCGTATCAGACTATGCGCTTGAATTTATTGGACACGGACTGAACGGATTGTGCGGATTAAAAATTTATAAAAATCCGTTTGACCCGCACGATTCGCGTCTGATTTGATGAGAACAATTACCCAAGCGCAGAAATCTTTACTGTCTCAAAAACTGCACAACTGGAGTAGCTACAGGTAGTTTTGCCTGCCGCTTTTTGGCGAATGTTAATTTTTGCTGCCAGGTTGTAAGGCAAAATACTTAATGAAGTTATCCATAGTAATTCCATGCTACAACGAAATCAATACCATCGACAAAATTGTTCAGCAAGTATTGCATATTGAACTTCCCCTGGAGCGGGAACTGGTAATCGTCGACGATTATTCTACTGATGGAACCAGAAATTATCTGAACGAGTTGCAAAAGGAGCGCGACAATATCCGGGTTGTTTTTCACGACGTAAACCGGGGCAAAGGTGCGGCTTTACGGACAGGCTTCGCCCAGGCCACCGGGGATATTATTATCATTCAGGATGCTGATTTAGAATATGATCCCAACGAATATCAAAAATTACTAAAGCCAATTTTAAACGGAAAGGCCGACGTAGTTTATGGTTCCAGGTTTGCAGGGGGGGAATCCCACCGGGTTCTCTATTTCTGGCATTCGTTAGGAAACAGGTTTTTAACATTATTGTCAAATATGTTTACGGACCTCAATCTAACAGATATGGAAGTGTGCTACAAGGTTTTTAAGCGTAACATACTCAATGATATTACATTAGAAGAAGATAGATTTGGTTTTGAACCGGAATTTACAGCAAGGATCGCGCGGCAGCGTTGCATCGTTTATGAGGTTGGGATTTCTTACTACGGGCGCACGTATGAAGATGGAAAAAAGATCAACTGGAAAGACGGTGTCCGGGCTGTATATGTGATCTTAAAATATGGTATTTTCCAGCCTTAAAGATAGTGAAAATTTGTTGACTCCTCAATCTGCGCGTGCTACAATGCCTTCAGTAATTTCTGAAATTTGGGCATTGTTTCAATGTAGCCACATAATCGGTTTACACTTTAAGTGAAACAC
>CAYWSS010000152.1:0-10229 GCA_964460505.1 uncultured Caldilineaceae bacterium
GATTGGGGGGGGTGGGGTGGCCCCAACAACCACCCCCCCCACCGCTGCCGGGGATGACCCCGCTGGAGAACGGATCGCCCGCGCTATCCAGCGGCACGCCGGTAACCACCACCGTGTTTGTCAGGTCGGTTGTGACAACCGTAGAGCAATCCGGCAGGGTTGTCCCCGTTCCGGGGAACAGGAAGGTGGGGGTTAAGATGTCGCTGCAGCCGGGCACCAGTACATCCGTCACCGTCACCGGCTGGATATTGGTCGAATCGCCGCTGTTGGTAATGGTAATGGTAAATGTCACCGTATCGCCGGGGCGGGCGTATTGGAAGTCGGGGGTTTTGCTCACCGTGATAGCCGGGATAATCACATTGACAAAGGCCAAGCTGCTATCCGTAATCACCTCGCCGGGCAGCAGCGCCGTGGTTCCGCTGGCGGTCACCGTATTGGTGAAATCTGCGGTAACGTTGGGCAGGGCGCAACTGTAGGTATCCGTGTAAGTACCGGTGCCAAAGGCATCCAGCACAAAGCTGCTGCGGTTGCAGGCAGCGGTGTGGGTATCGGTAATAGCCACCGTCAGGGAGATGTCGCCGGTGTTGGTGATGCTGATGGTAAATGTGGCTGTCTCGCCGGACAGAATTTCCGGGGTGCTGGTGGTTTTTACAATTGCCAACGCCGGCGAAACCACATCAACATAGGCCGAACTGGTAGCTGTAACCAGACTGTTGTCCGGCGGGGTGCCGCTGACAACGGCGGTATTGGTTAGCGCCACCGTGACATTGGTGACCAGACAGGTGTAGCTGGAAACAGGCGATGCCGTGGTCAGGTTGCCGATGGTGCGGTTACACTCGGCCGGGTAGGCCGAATCGTCCACGATTACACCGGCCAGGTCGCTGTTTCCGGTGTTGGTGACGGTCAGGGTAAAGGTAACATCCCCGCCGTTTCGCACCACCGCGCGGCCGGCGGTTTTTTGTATGGCCACCGATGGCGTAATTACAATTACCGTGGCGATGTCGGTGTTGGTGATGGGCGAACCGCCGCCTTCGGGATAGCCGGTAACCACTACCGTGTTGGTTAAGTCGGCTGTAACCGTGGTCGAGCAGGTTCTGTTCAGGCCGGCGCCCACGACTAGCCCCAGCGAGGTGAGATCGTAGAAGCAGCCGGGAATAACCGTGTCTGAGATAACCACGCGGGTCAGGGTGAAATCGCCGGTGTTGGTAATGTTAAAGGTGTAGGTTACCGTATCGCTGCTGCGAACATACTGGCTGTCGGGAGTTTTGACCACGCTCAGATCGGGGCCAATGATTTGCACAAAAGCCTCGGCGCTGCCGGTAAAGACCGTGCCCGGCAGCAGCGATGTGGTGCCGGTGGCCACCACCGTGTTGGTATAATCGCGGGTTTGACTGGTTGGCGTACAAGAGTAAGTGTTGGTGTACGTGCCGGTGCCAAACGCATCCAGCGTAAAGCTGCTGTCGCACACCGGCGCTACGGTATCGGAAATTGCCACCGACAGCGAGATGTTTCCGGTATTGGTGACGCTGATGGTAAAGGTTACCGGATCGCCGGTGACCACCGTTTGGCTGAGCGGTGATTTTGAAATTTGGATAGATGGCCCAACCATCTGCACATAGGCCTCATTTGTGTCAGTAACCACGGTTGCCAGCGGGTCTGTGGCGCTAACCACGGCGGTATTGGTAAAGCTGGCCGAGACGCCGTTAACCGCGCAGGCGTAGGAGGCCGGCGGGTCGCCCGGCCCAAGGTCGGCGATGGGGCCGGCGCACAACGGTGCCGCCGGATCAGAAACGGCAATGTTGGTCAGCGTAATGTTTCCGGTGTTGGTAACGGTGATGGTAAAGGCGGTATTGCCGCCGCTGAGCACCGTGGGTGTAATGGCCGTTTTATCAATGGAAATCGACGGCGTAATTATCGACACCCGGGCCGTATCTGTGGCCACGGCCACCAACGGATTGCCAAAGCCAATGGTCGGCAAGCCGGTCACCACCGCCGTATTGGTCAGATCGGCTGAGACGGCAGCCAGGGTACAGGTGTAGCTGTGCGTGGCATTTACCCCCAGGCCGGCGGGCAGGGTGGTGTTACAGGCCGGGGCCGGCGCATCGTTGATGGTGATGGGCGACAGATGCGTCAGGCCGGTATTGGTGATAGAAATGGTGAAGGTTACGGTGTCTCCGCCGTAGGCGTAGACCGGATCCGGCGCTTTTACAATTGTCAGGGCGGTGGCCGGGGCTTCTACCGTTACCGGCGCGGTGTCGGTGATGATGCCTGTGGTTTGGGTAATATCGTAAGTAATAGTAATTGCGGCGTTGGTGTAGGTACCGGGCGTAATAGGAACCGTAGAGGTGAAGGAAACCGTGGCCGTACCCACACTGGTACTCCACCCCCGGCCCGGAACAACCACACTGGTCACAAAGTCCGGCGCGTTGAAATCGGGCGACAGGGTGTCGGTCAGTTGTACGGTGGCAATGCCGTCGCCGCTGTTGGTCAGGGTGATGGTGTAGGTGACCACGCTGCCGGAGGTGGTGCTGATGGGATCCACGGTTTTGGATAAGGTAATCGAGTTGCTGGCATTTACCGCCGTAGTGAGGCTGCCCGACACCACCAGTGGCAAATTGCTGGCCGTAACCCCAAACGTGTTGGTCAAGATTGTATCTGTCGCCAGCGGGCTGGTTACCCGCACCGTCGCGGTGAGTTGGGTAGACGCGCCGGGTTGAATGGACTGGCCCAGCCACCACGTTAACAGATTGTTGGTAATGGCCGTGGTGCCGGTTGCCGGCGACACAAAGCCAAGCGTACCGGGCACAACTTCCGAGGGTAACGTATCGGTTACAACTACATTCAGGGCCGGGCCAACGGCACCGGCGCTGTTGCTGACCGTAATGGTGTAGGTTAGATAATCGCCGGGGCGAACCTGGGAGACATTGGCCGTTTTTGTGGCCGTCAGGCTGGCCGGCGCGGAAACCGTCACCGTTACCGGAGCGCCAACCGCTTCGGTGATGGTGTTGCCGCCGGTAATGTTGTAGGTCTGGTTCAAAATTTCGAGGCCGTCGGTCAGCGGTGTGGTCACCGTCACCACAAACTCGAATGACAGCGTCCCTACCCGGCTGATGACCACCGTGTCAGTCATCCACTGCACCACCGGCGAGGTTAACACCGGCGTCGGCGTGGCGCTGACAAAGTGCGTGTTATCAGGCAGGGTATCGGACACGGTGAAGAAGCCCAAGGAGTTGAGCGCGCCGGCATTGGTGATGGTGATGGTGTAGGTTAGGGTTCCACCCGGCTGAACCGATACGCCCGGCGTGACCGTTTTGCCGATTTCCCAGCGCGGCGCACTTACTTCAAGCTGGTCTGTGACCGTGTCTTGCAAACCGCTGTTGATGGCCGTGGCGGTAAAGACCACGCTGTTAATCAACCCTCTGGAGCCGAGCGGCGCGGTGTACTGGGCGGTGATGACCGTGGTTTGGCCGGGACCAACAGGGGTGGTAAAGGGCAGGGTGGGGGTGATGACATCCGGCCAGCCCAGTTGGTTACTGTAATCAATTCTAAAGGTATCGGTCACATCCCCCAGATTTTCAAGGGTGTGAGTGACCACCACCTGGTTGGTTTCGGCCAGAACAGACAGCGTATCGCTGTAGAAGTTGATCCGCTCAATGGCAACCCGTTCGTACGCGCCGATGTCGTAAGCCGGGCCGCTGGGCCGCGCGGTGTTCCGGTAATCAAGGTCCAGCCCGGCAATAGTCAACCCGGTGTCGCGGGCCGGCGAGCCGCTTTGAATATCCAGGTCCGGCAGGGCCGCGTTGGCATCAACAAAATCGGGGTCATCAGTTACCGCGTTGGCGCCGGTGCTGGCCCCGGATACGGCACTGTTGTGGTACAGGTTGTAATTAAGGGTGGCGCTGCCACTGCCCGTGGCAAAAATTCCGCCGCCGGTAGAGGCCGTGTTGGTGGCGAAGATAGTGTTGTTTATCAGGGCGCTGCCATTGGTGAGATAGACGCCGCCGCCGTTGCCGCTGCCGGCCTGGTTATTAAAGAAGGTGTTATTTTGCAGGGTGGCCGTGCCGGTTATGTACAACGCGCCGCCGTTGCCGCTGCCGGCCTGGTTGTCGTGCAGCAGGTTGTTTTGCAGCAGCAGGTTGTTGCCGGTGCTGTACATGCCGCCGCCGGAATTGGCAGTGCCGTTGTAAATGCGGTTGGCATTCAGGAACAGGTTATCGGCGGCGTTGTAAATGTTACCACCGTTGGTGTCGCTGCCGCCGGTAATTAGCAGCCTGTCCAGGGTAATCGGCAGGGTGGGGCCTACCAACGTTCCAATAAAGATGGCCCGGCCCCGGCCCTGCGCATCAATGGTGGTGGTGTGGGTCATGTGGTCGGGCGGTTCCTGATTCCAGTCGCCGGTCAGGAAACCACCGCGCAGGCTGACGGCCTTGGTAATAAGGGCCACCTGGGTAATGGTCTGGCTGTTGTATACAATAGCCAGGGTATCGGTGTAGGTTCCCTGCGCAATCTTGAGGGTATCGCCCGGCGCGGCCTCATCAATGGCGTGTTGGATGGTGCGGCAGGGTTGAACGTTTCCAGGTTTGGTACAATTGTTGTCAGAGAGGTTCGGATCGCCAAGATTTACCGATTCGTCTACAATGGTATCGCTTCCCCCATTCCATGCAACATAGCGCGTGCCTGTGGTATCGCTGATGGTGGTGGTGTTAGCCGCCGATCGGGTCGATCCATCCCCCCCCGATTCTGCGGAGGCAAAGGTGATATCTTGCAGCCATTTGGCAATTTCAGCCCGCACATCCACCCGCATAATGACCGGCGCAGACTCACCCGGATTCAGCGAAACCAGGTACGGGGCGGTCGGGGTGATAATTTGGCCGGCGGCGTAAAATCCGGGGGCGGGGAAGATCAGGTAGGTATCGGCGGCATTCCCGATGTTGGTGATGGTGTGGGTGTAGGTAATTGATTCGCCGGGGCGGGCCGCGCCGGTGTTGTCAAATTCAATGATAAAGTTAAAGTCCTCCATCACTCGGGTTTCGGCGGCGCTGCTGGTACCAGCGGGAGCGCCGGCCCCATCATAGCCAACACAATCAAAGGCCTGGTACTGTATCTGGGTTTGATCCAGTACGTTGGCATCCTCAGCCGGCGGCACTGTCACCAGGACACTGACCGTCACTACCTCGCCGGGGCCTAACTCCAGCGCGGCGGTCAGGCTGCTGGTCGAGACAATGGTGCCTCCCTCAAACCCAACCAACTCGGCCCAGCCCTGAGTAGTGGTGGTGGTCAGCACCAGGGTTTCGGTAAAGCCGGTGCCGGTGCCATACGTGGAACTCGCCACGCCTTCAAGCGACCAATGCTCGCTGTCGTTGCGCAGGGCAAAGGTGTAAGTAATAGCATCTGTGGGGGCCAGCGTTGCCCCCGCCGGGTCGGGGCTGTTGATAAAGGTGATGGCCCGCGCGCCGACCACATATTCATCGCGCCCCATGTCCTTATAACACATCTGCGGGCGAGAGTCGCCCACCCGGTCGATGGTAACGTGAGAGGCTTCCAGCGGAATAATGGCGTCGATGGCCGGGGAATTGTAATTGAGTTCCCCGGAAACGCTGATGATTTGCGGATCAGCCGGCGTGGGTTCGTTGCTGGTGGCAATGGTGGTGCCGGCGTAGCTGTTATCGTATCGCAGGGTGTAATCAATGAGAATAGTGGCGCTGTTGCCGTGAACCCCGGTACCCCCGCTTGCGGCGGTGTTGGTGGTAACAATACTGGCGCTGATTACGGTTTGGCTGCCGCTGTTGGCGTACACGCCGCCCCCGGAACCGCCCTGCGCGTCGTTGGCCCGGATGGTGGCGTGGTACATTTTGGCAGTGCCGTTTTCCTGGTAGAAGCCGCCACCGTTATCCACCGCCGAGTTGCCGTACAGCCCCAGGTTGGTCATGGTCAGCGCGCCGCTGCCGGTGGCGTAAATGCCGCCGCCGTCTCCGCCGGTTGCGGTGGCCTGGTTGCTGTTTATCTGCTTTTGGCCCAGCGTAAAGGCAGCGCCGTTGTTGTAAACACCGCCGCCGTTATCGGCCCGGTTAGAAGTAACCGGCGACCCGCCGGAGATGTCGATGACGCTGCCGGAGGCGTTGTACATCCCGCCGCCGTTACCATTGGCCACATTATTAAAGATGTCCCCGCCGGAAATCGTGATATCCGTATTGGAGTCATTATAAAGACCTGCCCCATTTTCGGTACTGGTATTGCTGGATATGCTCACGCCCGTCAGGGTACTGGTTGAGTTGGCGGAATGATAAATACCGCCGCCACTGGGCGCGCTGTTGCCTGAAACAAAACCGGCGCCCATGCTCAGCTCTTGCTCCCGGCCAATGTAAATACCGCCGCCCACCTGGCCGGTGGTCTGGTTGCTGCTGACGGTAACCTCGCTCAAAGAGGCCAGCACGGGGTCTTCGCCGATGTTTTTATCGGGAATGAAAATACCTCCGCCGCCGGCCCCCGCGCTGTTATTGGAGACAACCACATTAGACAGGTTCAGGTTTGCCTGGCTGAGAATACCGCCGCCGCTGCCCGTCGTTTGCCCGTTAGCCAAAATCAGATACGACAGCGTGCCGGTACCGGCTGTGCTGCCCACGGAAACGGCCCGATCAACGTTGTTAGCGTCAATGGTGGTGCGGGTTGTGCGCCCCAGCGTATCGGTATCGGGCGCGGAGAAGTTCTTTTCCCACGAGCCGTCAATAGGCACCGCTTCATTAATGGTGATGGTTTCCTGGCAGGTGCCAATGGCGACCCTGATTTTCTCGCCGACGTTGGCGTTATTCAACGCAGTCTGCACCGAGCCGTACACCGGCCCGTCCGTCCAGGCTCCGCTGGAATCTGACGCCCCGGAGGGGACCACCTGCGCCAGACAGGAGTTTTCTTCGTCTGCGCCCACATCCGGTGCGCCATTAATGGGCCGCGGCTCATCCTCAAAGTCGTGATCCACGCCCAACCCGGATTGGCCGGCGTCAATCAGTTGCGACAGGGCCGTCAAATGGAAATTAAAGGTGGCAATGTCCGCGTACAAAGGGTCAACATTTAGCGCGTTGGCTCCCACATCTGAAGATGGCGAAACCTGAGACGCGCCGGCGGCAGGGTAGTAATCGTTGTAATCCAGCGTAACCGTGCCGCCGCCCCGGGAAACAGCGGTTCCCTCATCGGCGCTGTTGTTGTCAAAAATATTGTTGATGATGGTCGGGTTGCCGCCGGTGATGCGAATGGCGCCGCCAAACGTGGTCACACCGGCGGCGCTGTTGCCGTAGAAGTTGTTGTGCAGCACCTCGGCGGTATCGCCGCCAATGTACAGCGCCCCCCCTTGATTATCAACCTGGTTGTTGTACAAGAAGTTGTTGTGCATGGTCAGGCTGCCGCTGCCGCCGGCGTGATAAACACCGCCGCCGCGATCGGCTTCGTTGTCGTAAATGCGGTTGCCCAGATCCAGAAAGGCGGTTCCGGCGGCGGCGTTGTAAATGGCGCCGCCATTGTTGCCGTCGCCGCTGCCAACATTGTTTTGATAAAGCTCGTTGGTTTCCAGCGTAATTTGCCCGGCGTTGTTGTAAATAGCCCCGCCGGCAGTGGCCGTGTGCGTGTAGATTTTGTTGCCGGTTAAATAAACCTGACCACTGTTGTTGTAGATGGCCCCACCCTGAGTGGTGGCGTCATTGCGGTGAATGACGTTGTTAGTGGCAGAGATAGTGCCGGTGTTGTTAAACAGAAACCCACCCTGATCGCCGGCCTGGTTACTGGTCAGTTCCTGAGTGTCATTCCCTGATAAAATCAGTGTGCCCGAATCGTTGTAAATGCCGCCCCCGTCTCCGCCGGCGCTGCTGCCAAAAATGCGGGTCGAATCGGTATCCCGGCCAATGGTCATCTGGCCGCCGGTATTGTAAATGGCCCCGCCGTCACTGGTGGCGCTGTTAAAATTAATCCAGCTATTGTACATGATAAATGGGCCGCTGCTGTTGTTAAAGAGGGCGCCCCCGTAGGCAGCGGTGTTGGTGTAAAAATCAACGTGTTCCAGATGGCCCTGGCTGCCGGCGTGATAATAGCCGCCGCCGGCGTCACTTCCGGCCGGGCCGCCGCCCAACCCCGCAGCATCCCCGTTGACCAGAATGAAACGGTGCATGGTAAGGATGGCGCTGTTGGTTACCAGTAAGGTTCTACCCAGCCCCAGCGCGTCCAGCGTGGTGGCGTTTGGGTCGGGATAGGTGGCCGGGCCGGTGGTGCCGCCGCTGTTAAAGTCGCGGGCAAAGCCGCCGTTCAGGGTGAGGTTGTGCGTAATGTGGATGGTTTGGCTGAGCGTTTGCAAGCCGCTGACAAACGGATGCACCCCGCGACATTCGCCCCGCGAAACCTGGATGTTGTCGTAGGGCTGGCTGCGGTCGATAGCCAACTGCAGGTTGCCGTAAATTACGCCCGGCTCGCGGGTAATTCTGGCCCAGCAACTGGCCCGCTCGTCCGCGCCCATATCAAAATTCTGGTCGCCGGGGCGATAGTCGTTCTCAAAGTCCTGGAAAATTTCCATAGCCGGGTCGCCCTGATCGATAACGGTGGAGGCATCCTGCAGGTGAAAATCGCCGGCGGCGGCATCAACAAACAGGGGATCGACAGAGATGCTGCCGGTCTCGGCGGCGGCGCTGCCCCCGAAGCTGTTGGGGTTGACGTTGTTGTAGGTTAAACTGTAAACCACCGTGCTTTGAATCATAGTGCCGCTGCCGGTGGTGTTGTAGAAAATATTGTTGCGTACGTCCGGCGTAGAGGCGGAGTCGTTGTACAGGCCCCGGCCACCGGTGGTGGCGGTGTTGTTGTAAAAACTGTTGTGCCACGCGGTTAATCCGGCGCCGGTGTTGTACAACCCGCCGCCGCTGCCGCTAGCCGAGTTGTTGCGCACAATATTGTTTTTTAGCACGGTGGCGCCGCCGGCATGAGCCACCCCACCGCCGTTGCCGCCGGCAGTGTTGCTGCGAATATTGATGCTGTTAATTTTAAGCTGACCGCCGGCATTGTACACGCCGCCGCCATCGCTGGAGACGGTGTTGGTAAAGATGCCAAAGGTGCTGGTGTACGTTTGTTCGTAGGCCAGCACGCTGCCACTCAAAACATACAGGCCGCCGCCCAGATCGGCGGTGTTGCTGTAAATCTTGTTTTGGGTCAGGGTCAGCACCCCGCTGCCCACAAAGATAGCGCCGCCGTGGTCATTTTCCGGAGCGCCGGCCAGGGCTGCCTCGCCGCCGCGCAGGTGCAGCCCGGTCACGGTGATTTGGGCCGAGTTGGTAATGTAAATCACGCGGCCCAGCTCCAGCGCCTCAATAATGGTGGGGTTCAGAATGGGATCGGCATTGTTAAAGTCGTCTTTGGTGTAGCCGCCTTTTATGGTTAAGGATTTGGTTAAAAATACGCTCTGGCTGATTGTTTGTCCCCCATCGATAAAGGGGGTGACTCCGGGGCAAATGCCGCCCACCCGAATTTCCTGGCCGGGGGTGGCCCGCCCGACCGCCGTTTGAACCTTGCCGTAGGTGGGAGGCAAGCCATCGATGCGCACGTAACAGTTGCCAACTTCATCCACCCCAATATCATCCTCCCAAGTTACATTGAACTGATAAGTTGAATCAACACTGTATGCTGTTCCTGATGATATGTTTGTGGCATTGTTGCTCCATGTAGGTGCTGTGATATCATCATAGACCACTCTAAGCACCGGTCTTCTTGATGTGTTTGTGTTCTCTTTTGAAGCAGGTCTTACAAAATCATTAGTGACAGTACCTGCAAATGAGTTTGGAATCATCAGGATTGAAATGTTAGGTTCATCATTATCATAGGCCTGTCCAATTATTCCTGTGACATTAAAGACTTGAGAGGTACCAGCACATCCATTAGCAAATGTGACATTTGAGTAAGGTGTCAGATTGTATTGTGTATTGTCTGGCATGTTATCCCAGCAGAAGTCATTACCTGCACAAGGATCACCTGCTGCTGTTGTTCCTGTTCCTTCTTCCCAGTTGCTGAAGTTCTCATACACTCTGTGCGCGCCTATTGTTAAGCTGTCTCCTCCATCAAGATTTTCTGCCTGGCAGAAGAGTGTAAGAGTTGCATTTGTTATTGTGTAGTTTTTAGGTATGCTTGAGATATTGAACTGAATCATGCTCCTTACATTGTTTCCTGAATAATTCTGGAAAGAGAACACAACTGCACTGCCGAATTCT
>CAYWSS010000153.1:0-10202 GCA_964460505.1 uncultured Caldilineaceae bacterium
CGTGGCAGATAATACGTTTTTTATAGAGCGATCCTGCAAACTACCAGAGAGCCAAAATTATTCGCGTTATTCGCCCATTCGCGTTATTCGCAATTAAAAGTATCGACTTAACCCTTGTCGAAAACTGGGATTAGCTAACTGCACCGGCGGAAAATTTTTGTCAATAGCGTACATTGACAGTTTTTAAAGGCGTTGGTAAAATGCCAAGGTTCATGAAACAACTCTGTACGACAACATTATTTTTAAGGAGATAAAGAGAAATGACCAAGGAAGAAGTATTTGGCAAAGTAAAGGGTATCATCATCGAGCAATTGGGCGCAGATGAGGCTGATATTACGTTGGCGGCCAACTTTCGAGATGACCTGGAAGCCGACTCGCTGGATCTGGTTGAGTTGATTATGGCTTTTGAAGAAGAGTTTGGCGGCGAAATCTCTGACGAGGAAGCCCAACAAATTACCACCGTGGGCGAAGCTGTTAATTATCTGTCTTCGAGTTCCTAATTAATTTCGCCGATTTTAGATTTTTCACTCAACCTTAATATTGCGGAGTTCTGTAAGTTCCCTCAAGTTTCTTTTAATAGAGTTGTTCCCAAATAAAGTGACCGGCACTTTTATCGCCATTTTCAGCATCATCTAGCCGGAAAAGCCTCTCTCTAGCAAATGTTCAGCAATTCCCGGTTTGAAAATTGTGCCGCCGATAATTACTTGGCGGGCCGGTTTTTATTGGCATAAGAGCAGAATTGACAGAACCTGCGGCGAATCAAAATTCTATCATTTCAAAAATTCTGCTCTGAAATATTCACAAACGCAACAATTTTCACACTCTAATTGTCAAACCGGGAATTGCCGGCAAATGTTCAAGTGCCGGTCACTTGGTTTTTCTTAAAAGGGAACAACTCTAATGTATTCAGAAGGAACTCAGGGGAATTTACAGGAGACCCGTAGTCAGAATTATTCCCGGACAGGCTGAGTAGTGTTTATACAAGACAAATAGGCTCGTTGTCACATTTAATGTGGAGCGGGCTTTTTACTTTTGGAGCGCAAATTGATGGTCAGTGTGGCGATACTTGCCGGTGGAAAAAGTAAAAGAATGGGGCAAGACAAAGCCTTCTTAAAAGTAGGTGGGCAGAGGGTGATTGAGCGGGTCATTGAGCGGGTTAAACCGCTTACGGATGACCTGTTCATTAGTACCAACACCCCTGAATTATACGCCCAATTTGGGTTGCAAACGGTGGCTGATATCTATCCCGATAAGGCGGCGCTGGGGGGTATTTACAGCGCTATTCATGCGGCCCGCCATTCTCACGTTTTGATTGTTGCCTGCGATATGCCGTTGTTGAATACGCCGTTGCTGCAATACCTGGTTAACCTGGCTCCTCAAGCCGATGTGATGGCGCCGCTAATAGAACCGCCGCAACCTGAAACTTTGCATGCGGTGTACAGTAAAAACTGTTTGCCGGCCATCAAATCGAGGTTGGATGAGAATAAATTGCGGGTTATCGGGTTCTTTGACGACGTGACGGTTCAATACGTTGGGAGAGATGATATTTTTCAGTTTGACCCCAATTTCTATTCGTTTATAAATATGAACACCACAGAAGATTGGGAAAATATTAAGGAAATGCTTAACAAATTTAACATTGTATAATGTTAAAACCGTGATATAATGTAGATTAAAACAGAATTTTAGTCCCAATTGCATAGGTGAATCCATGCAAGAGCAATTAAGTTTACTTAACCGAATTAGCGATGAATTGAATGCGGACCTTAACCCGGACAAAATGTTGCGCCGGGTGCTTGATTTAACTGCCGGCCACTTAAGCGCAACCAAAGGCAGCATTATGCTGTTTGATACCGAAAATCGAGTCTCGGCATATATTTTGCAGCAAGAGTTAAGCAGCGAAATGGCCGATAAAATTGTGGGTACGGTACTCACCGAAGGTTTTGCCGGTTGGGTGCTTAATCGCGGCGAAGGCGGCGTTATTTTTGATACGTACCAGGATGACCGCTGGGTTATTTATGATGACCAACCGTACGATGTTCGCTCTGTTATTGCCACGCCGTTGCGGCGGCGGCAGCGTGTAATTGGCGTGCTAACATTGGTGCATGAAGAAGCCAATCGCTTTAAGGAAACTGACCTGTCTCTGCTTAATGCCATTGCCGGCCAGGCCGCAATTGCCCTGGAAAATGCGCAGTTGTTCAAAGAAACAGAACAAGAACGTGTAAAGCTGTCCGCTATCATCAACAGCACTCAGGATGCGGTTTTGGTGTCTACCCCGGAAAATAAAACATTGCTCTTAAATCCGGCTGCGCAGGAATTGTTGGGCGTTAACGAGGATATGTCGCAGGGTGTCCCGATTGCAGAGCTGACTGAGAACGAGGATTTGCTCAAACTGTTGTCACCCGCATCGCCCGCGTCCGGCGAGGTAGCCATGCCTAACGGCAAAACAATGTGGGGCACCGTGACCGAAATTAATGACATGGGGCGGGTTACAGTGTTGCAGGACATCAGCGCCTTTAAAGCCCTGGACAAGATGAAGCGTGATTTTGTAACCGCGTTTACCCACGATTTACGGACGCCGCTGGCTACGGTAAAAGGATACATTGAGTTGGTTCGCATGGACGGCCCGGTGACCATTCGCCAGGAAGAAGACCTGCATGGGATTACCCGCGCCGCCAACCTGATGAAATCGCTCATTGAAGATTTGCTTGAATTGAGCAGGTTGGAGCGTTTAGAGGAACTTACGCGAGAACCCATCCGGCTTGATGATGTGCTTCAAGCCAGTATTGCCGCAATGAAACCCATGGCCGAATCAAGATCCATTGATTTGGCGTTGGACGCCTCAACAATTGATGTAAGTGTTGAGGGTAACTCGGTGTTATTATCAAGAGCAGTCAGTAACCTGTTGGATAACGCCATAAAATATACGCCAACCGGGGGGACAATAAACATTAAGGTGACCAGAAGTAACCGGCAGGCGCTGGTATCTGTTACTGATAATGGCCCGGGTATCAAAGCCAGAGATTTGCCCCGGGTTTTTGAAAAATTCTATCGGGCGCGCGCCGAACTGGATGATACTCCCGGTACAGGATTGGGATTGGCAATTGTAAAAACTATTACCGAGCAGCACAGCGGTAAAGTGTGGGTTGAAAGTACGCCCAATATCGGTAGCTCGTTTACCATTTCGCTCCCGGTGGCAGGGAACGGCCATTAGGCTGAACTATCCGTACACCAAAGCTCACCAATCTGGTGGGCTTTATTTTTTGCGCGCCCTTTTTTTGTGGAGATATAAAACTATGTTTTGCGCTGGTTGGTGTTGGTAGGGCCAGGATCGCTGCCCGTTCTAAACTCAAAAGAAGGCCTGATTTCTATCTGCCATAAAATATACAAAGCCAGCGCTACCAGCGCGAAGAATACGGCATACGCCTCCATTTTTGTGGCCTGAGTAATAAAGATTGAAACCAACCCCAGCGCTCCGGTGATTAAACTAACCGACAACGCCACGGATAGCTTATCCATGCCCAATCTGGCCAGCCGGTGTGTGGTGTGGTCAACCCCTCCCCTAAAAAAAGAAACACCCCGGCGAGTACGGGAAACAAAAACCATCGCCGTATCAAAAATCGGCAATCCCAGTACAATCACCGGAACCATCCATGTGATGTCGGTAATATTTTCCGGGATTTTGATTTTTATGCCGAGAACCGCCAGCAAAAACCCCAGGAACAACGAGCCGGAATCACCCATAAAGATTGTGCTTTTTGGCAGGGGAAGATTGTACCGGGCAAAGCCCAAACTGGCCCCCAATACCGCCGCGGCCAAAGCAGATACCAACTGCTGCCCATTTAAAGCAGCAATGAGTAAAAAGATGGCGCCGGCAGTGGCGCTGGTCATTATGGCGGTTCCGTCAGCGTTATCTAAATAATTGACAGCATTGGTAATGTACAAAATCCAAATGGTGGTAATGACAAAATTTGAAATGTCGTTCCAATAACCGCCAAGTAGCAATTGTAATTGAACCTGAACACCGGCCAAATACACCAGAATCACGGGAATAAATTGCAGGCCCAGTTTTGCCCAGGCCGGCAGCGCCTTCCGGTCATCCCAAAGGCCAACCGCCGCCATAAGCGAAGCCCCCAGCACAATGCTAGCCAATTCACTGAGCTTGAAGGCATTTCCGGCCAACGAGGCAGCAAATAAAATTAATAGCAGGGCACTGACGGCGGCGGTGTAAATGGCCAACCCTCCCATTAGGGCGGTCGGTTCTGTATGTGCCCGGTCAGATTTGGGAATGGCGATAAAGCCGGATTTTATGGCAACTTTTCTTATCAGGGGGGTTCCGGCAATCCCAAAAAAGAGAGCGATGGTAAAGATAAGTATGATGATAGCCATAGAATTACTCCGCTAGTGACGATACTGTTTGTTGATGGTAAACTAAAGCAGATATTTGTACAAGTTAACGATTGGGGGACGAAAAAAACGCCTCGACGTTGAGTCGAGGCGTTTTGATTCTTACGGATTTGGGTGAACTATCGACTGAAATTACAGTCCAGGCTCAGAGATTTTTGCCAATTTTTCAGACGTTTCCCGCCACGTTATCTTAGATAACCCCATCTTTTTGCGGAGATGATCCTGGTCCATGCCGTCTCTAAAATCTCGCAGGGCCGATGTCCAGCGCAGCATTTCAAACGAAACCTGGTTTGATAAGCCGGCCAGCTCCGAAATATTGGCCAGCACATACTCCAGGTTGCGTGGGGTACATTCAAACAGATTTTCCTGGGGTTGGTATTTTTCAAGATATTGGTCAAGTACGGGCAGCAACTCTTTTGCAAAAGCCAACTTACGTTCTTTATGCTGCATTCTGGGGTTGCTGTACCGCAGGAGGACTGTCGGTTCTTCCGCAGAGCGGTCGATATCACGCAAGGCAATACCCACACACTCAGACTTTTTCATCCCGGTCTGCAAAAGGAGATGCACTAACAAGTAGGGGCGTGGGTCTGGTTTAGAGCCGTTTAATTTTTCATCAGCCGCGTTAAGCAACTTTTCAACATCTTCATCTTTCACGTAGTCGGGCAGGGGCGCTTTAGCCCTGGCATGCACAATAGCAGCCGCCGGATCGTAGGGAACCACCTTAATGCCGGCCAGCCAGCCAAAAAAACTTTTCAGTGTGGTAATACGCCGGGCGTAAGATTTTGGGCTGCACGGCACGCCCCGGTAATGAAGCAGCCAGGTCAAAAAATCGTTCAGGTCTTTGGTGCCCATTTTGCTGATGACCTTGCTTGGCCCAAAATATTTTTGCAGCAACCTGAGATCACCGGCAAACGCTTTAATGGTGTGTTCAGAAAATCCCTGCCGGAGCATATGATCGTGATAAGCACTAATTGCCAGAGTTAACGATGAGTTTGAATCAAGGGCTTTGATCTGCGAAACAGGGGGGCCATACTGCGCCTTTACCCCTTTTTGTGGGAAAAGAGGAGGTTGTGTATCAGCCATAATTTCACCTCTTTCTAAGACTATTCGCTCATTTGTGCGATTGACATAATTAGTATAGCTCGTTTAGCGGGGGATGTCAAGGTTCTATACGAAGCCCATAAAAAATTTGCCTTGAAACCTTTTTTTTTTATGTTATAATACAAAACGTTCGGTGAGAAAAAACCTAAATGCGCCGGTAATACCTTTGAGCATTTGAGCTGTTCTCTCCAACATGAATTATACTCGTGATGGAAAGGTTTATTTATGAGACGTGAGCGTGTCTCTGACGATATTTACGTATTTACCAGCGATTTATATGCCCAGGTCACAGCCTCTGCAATTGTTACCCGAGAAGGGATCGTTGTGGTTGATACGCTGCCATTTGGTGTAGAGACCCAGGAGATGATTGATTGCCTGAATGCACTTGGAATGGGGCCGATAAAATATCTGATTAATACCCACTGGCACGGCGACCACACAAACGGCAATTATCTGTTTGATGACTCCGTTGAACTGGTGTGCCACAAACGATGCCAGGCCATGTTGCGGGATTACGGTCAAGAGGCCATAGACGAAGCCAAAGAAACCACCCCTCTTTTAGAGGATGCAGAGTTGCGTGTCCCGGATATTGTGTTTGAAGATGGTCATTTGGTGCTGCATGTCGGGAACAAATCAATTGAAATGGCTTTAACCCCGGGCCACACTTTAGATTCCACGGTAGCCTATGTAAGAGAAGATAAAGTATTGTTGGCTGCCGATACCGTTATGCCCGTGCCTTATTTTGTGTGGGGCGACCGCCGCCGGTTTATTGAGTCGCTAAATTATCTAAGAACCTACAATCTGGAAAGCATTGTGCAAGGGCACGGGGAAGTTTTGCTGCGCGGTGAAATTCCAATCGCCATCGACTCCAGTATTGCATACCTCAATACCATCGAAGAAGAAGTTTCCAGAATTGTGGCTGAAGGAAAAGGCGAGGACGCGCTGGAAGAGCTGACCATTGATGTTTGTGGTAAAAGCAGAATTCCATTAAACGGATTGGTGCAGGATTTGCACAGCGCCAACATACATTCATTGTATACTGAATTAACAAATGCTAACGAATAGGAAAGAATCAACCCACACTGTTATTTAAATTTGAAATTGCTGAGAAATACAGGTTTTGTTTGACACCCTGCCAAACTTGTGATAATCTTTGTCCATCTTAAACCTAATTATAAAAGGAGGCGCATTAATGGCTGTTGAAAAATCATCTGCGAGAATTGTTAATATCTATTTGAATGCGCCGGCCGGTTTTTAAGTATTGTTTGAATAAATTGCTGTTTTGCTGATTTTATAGCCACGGGTGTATTCAACCCCGTGGCTTTTTGTTTGCAAAATGAAAAACCTGTCTTGTCGGGACAGGGCCGGATACCACAATCCGGTTGGTGTTTTCCTTTTGCCGGTCACGGGGACAATCCGGTCTCGTGGCTTTTTTTGAGCCACCGGGACGTGTTGACCACTGTTAACCAACTAACCTGCTAACTTGCACAAGGAAAAACCAACCGTGACAAACGATAACGTTTACGTTGATAAATTTGACCATTACGAAGAATTATTCAATCCATTAAATACAGACAGAAAAGCGCGACGTCGTCGCAACCCAAAAGTAAATCACACGCCCAAAAAATCACAACAGGCGATTATAGCCGAAATCGCCGATACCACCGGCATTGAGGGGGGATTTAACATCACCTATTGCCCGGCCCGCCACGAGGCCGATTGGTTGCTCAGCTCGCTGCGTTCCTTTTACGAGCGAGACCTGATCGGCGATGTTCTGGCCAAGGTAAAAGGGGGCAAAGAGGCGACTGTTTATCGCTGTCAGGCCCATGAGATAACAGAAAAGTCATTGTTAGCCGCCAAGGTCTATCGCCCCCGAAAGTTCAGAAATTTGCGAAATGACAAGATGTACCGCGCGGGGCGCGCGATTCTGGGCACCGATGGCCGCCCGGTAGACCCTGATGACCATCGTCTGATGCGAGCCGTGAATAAAAAATCTGATTTTGGAGTGCAGGTAAAACATACATCCTGGCTGATGTACGAATACACCACTCTGAAGAATTTATACAATGCGGGGGCGTCGGTGCCGCAACCGGTGGCCGCCGGCGAAAATGCCATTCTTATGGGGTATGTTGGCGATGAATGGATGGCGGCGCCCGCCCTCAATAAGATTAGCCTGGCCGCGGACGAAGCCGAGTCCCTTTTCAAAAAGGTGCTGCGCAATATAGAATTGATGTTGCAGCACAATTTGATTCATGGCGACCTGTCCGCGTACAATATTCTTTACTGGGATAGAGACATCACGCTCATCGATTTTCCCCAGGTTACCCATGTCCACGCCAACCGGAAAGCGCATTTCATCTTTCGGCGGGACGTGCAGCGTGTGTGTGATTACTTTGGCAGCCAGGGAGTACAGTGTGACGCTGATGCCATTGCCGAAGAATACTGGGCGCGCCACGTTTCATCTTTTGAAACGGTATAAATTGCTTGCGGACAAACCGGAGTAACGCCAAAGTTTGTCCGTGAGCAAAATGAATGTGTAGAGGGCCGGCCGTTAATGCAATTGACAATTGAGGGACAACCACGAAACTTTATGCCTGTTCAAACCTTCAGAGACCGGTGGAACCTGCCGGGTGAATTTGGCGTGGATTTTTTTGAACCCAAAGAATGGGATGGTCTCGGTTCAATGAAAGGGGCCGGTGAGGCGTTGTCCGGAATGAGGGATGAGCTAATTGACGCCGTGCCGCAGGCCATAACCCCCCAAAACGCCCTGAGCACAGTCGACCTCCTGGCGCACACGTTTCGGGCTCAATTGAAAATTGCCAACAAGCAAATAGGACTGCGGTTTCATGAAGTCGGTTTTGCCGTGGCCGGTTTTCAAGATGTGATACGCAACGTAATTTATCAGTTGCTGCGTTTAAACCACACCTATCAGGGTGCCCCGGCGCTGATTAACGAGAATTTCGATTACGACTCAGCCTACCAGAGTTGGCTGGAGGCATCCGTGCGCCTGTCTTTTACAGTGCATACTTACCACCATGATAATTACCCAATGAATATTCGCATAGTCAATCACATCTACGGGCGGGTAGGATTGGAAGTGCGTGTCGCTGACGATGTGTACTTTGTGCTGGACAAATCTTTGGCCTGCCCCGGCGAGACGTTTATGTGGGAATTGTGCCGGGATGTGGCCCAAACTCTGTGCGAACGATATGAATCGGGAGGGAATTAAATGACCGGAACTGTACGAATTATCGGGGTTCCCATGGATTTGGGACAATCCAGACGAGGGGTCGATTTAGGCCCCGGCGCGCTGCGATACGCCGGGTTGAATGACCGGCTGCGCCGCCTGGGATACAACATCGAAGACCGGGGAAATATAGAAACCCCAATCCGCGACACCCTGCCGCCAGAGGGAGGATTATCTTTTCTGCCGGCCGTGGTTCAAACGGGCAAGGCAGTATACCAGGCTGCACAGGAAGCGGTAGCCGGGGATTGTTTGCCTCTCTTTTTGGGAGGCGACCATTCTATTGCCGCCGGTACCATTGGCGGGGTAAGCCACGCTGAACCGGTGGGTGTGCTCTGGATTGATGCCCACGGCGATTTTAACACGCCCGAAACATCGCCCAGCGGGAATTTACATGGCATGCCGCTGGCTGCCTTGTTGGGGTACGGCGCCCCGCAAATGGTAAATCTGGGCCGGCCCGGCGCAAAAGTAAGACCTACGCAGGTGATGTTGATTGGCGTTCGGGACCTGGACCCCCAAGAGCGAACATTGCTGAAGCAGAGTGGGGTTGGGGCATACACCATGCGGGAGATTGACGAACGGGGCATGGCCACCGTGACCAAAGAGGCCTTGAAGCGGTTGGAGCATTTGCCCCAATTGCACATCAGCCTGGACATGGATAGCCTTGACCCCAACGAAGCGCCCGGTGTGGGCACGCCCGTAGCCGGCGGGTTAAGCTATCGAGAGGCTCACCTGCTTATGGAAATTGTCGCCGATTGTGCCTGTGTTGGCTCGGTGGATGTGGTTGAGATTAACCCCATTCTTGATGAGCGCAATCGGACCGCGGAAATTGCGGTCGAACTCATTGCGTCATTGCTGGGGCAGTCTATTCTGTAACAGGGTTTGTGTTTGGTCTCAAAAGAATTTCAGTCGGCAGACAACCAATATTGGCCTGCTTTGAGGGGATTGCCCTCCTGGCCAAAACTCACAACAACCCCGCAGTGCGGGAGCGATTGGCTCAGGGTATTTGTCCGGTTAGCAATCGATTAACCACCAACTCTGGTATTAAATGCGAAAAAACAAAAATGACAACGGATTATGACCAACTTCGTGATTATATGCTGAAAAAAGCCGGCACAACGAACGGGTATCCCTTTGGGCCGGATGTGCTGGTTTTTAAAGTGATGAATAAAATGTGGCTTTCTGGTAGTTTGCAGGATCGCTCTATAAAAAACGTATTATCTGCCACGAACTACACTATACTGAGATTAGTTTGAAACCGGAACTTTTAAGAAAGGTACTGTGTCATGCCCGAATGTAGTTATCGGGCATCCAGCGGGGCCTACAAGTGTGGATTCCCGCTAAAAGCGTGCGGGAATGACATCTCAAAGTTCCGTTCTCATTCTGTTTTCAGTATAATTTCACTAATTTTTTATTTTTTCGTGTTAATTCGTGCAATTCGTGGCAAATT
>CAYWSS010000154.1:0-10174 GCA_964460505.1 uncultured Caldilineaceae bacterium
GGCAGGAATTTGCCGCCGCGCGTGATCACCTGATTTCCGGGCCGCTCGTTTTTCTGGCTCGACGCCAAAACCAATCTTATTGGGCCCACATTCTATTTGGCCGGCTCAAAGATCAAACAGAGGAAGAACAGGCCAGAAAAGTGCTGAAACATTTTAAGCCCCAGTTTATTTTTAGAGCCACTCACCTGGAACTGCTGCAAAAAACAGATACAATGTCTCCATGGGAATTAAAAAAACGAATAAGCCTTAAAGCCACGGTGGCGGGTAAGGGTCGAAGAAGCAGGACACCGACAACACCCCTAAAAATTAATCAGATTATTAGAAAATAAGAAACTTATGGAATTTACACAAAAAGAATTATATCAACTTATCAATATGTCAAATAGTTCTTTGTGGTTGGTTGGAGCCGATTTAAGTTTTGCCAACCTCAGCCGGGCCGGTTTACAGAATGCCGATATGGCCTGGTGTAATCTGCAGGGCGCAGATTTACGCGGAGCCGATCTGGAAGGAGCCAGCCTGCGTAACGCTAACCTGATTGATGCCGATTTGCGCAACGCCAATTTAAAGGGCGCCAACCTGGAGGCCGCCAACTGGGAAGGGGCCAAACTTCAGGGGGCCATCATGCCCGATGGCAGAACCTACTATTAGCTGATCTGCGCGGGCTGTTTGTCCGGCGCACAAGATTCAATTAAGCCAACTTCTCATCCAACCAATTCACAATTTGTTGATTTACCGCTGGAATTAAGGTCAGCATAACGTGACCGGCCTTTTTTGATTCTACAAAATTGGCGTGCGGGGCAGCAATCTGCATTGCTGTGGCATGTTCCGGCGGAGCTACCAGATCACGCCGGCTGTACACCAGCAGCGCCGGGAGGTTTTTTAACCGCTCAATCCGGCCCACCGGATTGAGCAACTCAAACAACTGGCCGGTAGAATGTTTGCTGGTGTAGCCACCCTGCCGCCACGTGTCCCACACCTGTTTTATTGTTATCTCGCGCATAAGCAGTAACACCGGAGAGCGATAACAGGTATTCCACAATTCCCGGTAAAACAGCGAAGGGCTGTAATTTAGACGGACAGGGGTAGCCACCACCACCAGCGCATCCACCAAATTGTCTCCAAATTCTGTCAGGGCGTTGATGGCCAGCGCTCCCCCCAGGCTAATCCCTACGACCCCGACCCGGCCAACCCCCGCTTGCACGCGCAAATAGCGCAACGCGACCGAGATGCTGCTCAGGCAATCGGGATAAACTAACGGGCAATGACGATACTCTCCGTGTCCCGGCGGATCAATGGTGAGAACCGTGAACCCACCCGCCAGCAATGACCGCACCAGCCGCCACTTAAAGAAAGTTTTAGTATCGCCTGCTCCCGGAATAATGCACACTGCCGCCCCCTTATTTTGCACCCGCGCCGGGGGCAGCAGCAGTAATCCGGGGATACTGTCATTTCCAGCGGCAATATCCACGCGACGACAGCCACCGTGGGCCGGGTGATTGGCGGTAAACAAGGTAACGGGGGGCGACATCGGCTTTATAAATGAGCCACCCCCCAACAGCGCAAGCAGCGCCAGTGGCATCATCAGCGGAACCCACAGCAATACCAGCCATGAGTGCGGCAAAATCCAGCCACCCGTCAGTAGTAATCCACCCCCCAATAAAACCCCAGGCCACCGATTCTCACCCGCCAGCGAAGCGCCTTGCAAATGCAGGAGGCTGGAAAATATCTGCCCAATCCCCAATGAAATAAAAAATACAGCTATACTACCTGGCATAAAATTATCCTTGTGTGAGCAGACTCGGTAGATTCAAATTCTATCATTCTGAAAGTTCTGCTCTGAAATATTCAAATTGTGTAGTGGTTTGACTCATTTCCTGTCACAAGAGTACAATTTAACTCAATTACCTTAACTTGCAATAAAACCATCCCGGTTAGCCTAAATTTCTAACCGGCAAAAACACCGGGCGTTGCCGCCGCACAGGGCACTCAATCTATGGTAGAGACAATGAGCAATCCAATTGATTTATTAACTACCCCCGACTTCAAAACCAAAGTCACCCAATGTATCCACTGCGGATTGTGTCTGGAATCTTGTCCAACCTACGCTGTTTTTGGCACCGAAATGGATGCCCCGCGCGGACGGATTGCCCTGATGCGCGCCGCATCCGAGGAACGTATTTTGCCCAGTGAGTTTGGCGGGGCACTTGAAAGACATCTGGGCCGCTGCCTGGCTTGCCGCGCCTGCGAAACAGCATGCCCCGCCGGCGTGCAGTATGGTTCTTTGGTAGAAACAGCCCGCACCGCTATCGAGCAGGCCCGCACGCCCGGCCCTGCCGAACGTGCCCTGCGCTGGGCCGGCCTGCGGCAACTGATGCCCCATTCTGGCCGGCTTAAATTGGCAGCGCGATTCCTGTGGCTGTACCAGGCCACTCGATTACAAAACCTGGTACGAGCCATGAATTTTCTGCCCAAAACTCTGGGCGCAATGGAGGCGATTTTGCCCCCCATTTCCCTGGCTTTCCGAAACGGGCGCGCCCCTGCCCCCGCCTCCCAAAAACTACGCGGGCGGGTCGCCTTTTTTACCGGCTGCGTGCAAGACGCCTTTTTGTCGCCGGTTAATCAGG
Organism: uncultured Caldilineaceae bacterium; assembly: GCA_964460505.1. Classification (GTDB taxonomy): domain Bacteria; phylum Chloroflexota; class Anaerolineae; order 4572-78; family J111; genus J095. Next base: position 2,625 of record CAYWSS010000154.1, read on the forward strand.
CCACCGTGCGGGTCTTGCAGCGCAACGGCTACGAGGTTCATTTTCCGCTGGAGCAAACCTGCTGTGGGGCCGCGCATGCCCACGTGGGTGACGAGGAGTTTGCCCGGGAACTGGCCCGAAAAAATATTGAGGCCGGCCTCTCTCAGAATTTTGATTGCATCATTTCAAATGCGGGCGGCTGCGGCCTTATTCTCAAAGAGTATCCGCATTTACTTAAGGATGACCCCACATATGTGGATCGCGCCGGCCAATTTTCAGAAAAGGTCAAAGATGTCAGCGAGTTTCTGGCCGAACATCTGCACGTGCCCCCGCAGGGAGAACTTAATCTCAACGTGACCTACGCCGACTCTTGCCACCTGCGCCACGGGCAAAAAATTGTTCAGCAGCCGCGCGGCCTGCTTAAACAAATTCCCGGCCTGAAGCTGGTAGAGTTAAACCATCCCGACCGCTGCTGCGGCAGCGCCGGCGTTTACAATATTGCGCAGGTTGACACCGCCGCGGCCATTCTGGATGATAAAATGGCCGACATTACCGCCACAGGAGCCACGGTTGTAGTTACATCAAATACCGGCTGCCAGATGCAGCTCATCGCCGGCGTTCGCCGGGCCGGATTAAATGCAGAAGTAAAACACGTGGTTGAATTGTTGGATCAATCGTACAGGCAGGAGTTAGGGGTTAGGAATTAGAGGTTACTGGAAAAACGGTATCTTCTCAATAATCCGGGGTAAGTAGCGGAGTCCAAACCTTTAGGTTTGTTAAGCATCAAACCTAAAGGTTTGGACTCCTATCCCTCCCTTTTTTGAGACGATACGAAAAACGCTTTACCTAATTCCTGAATCCTAACCCCTGAATCCTTTTCCAAAGGAAAACAACGTGACTAACATTCAAACCGCATTGAAAAATTTGAGCCAAACCCTATTACCAGAACAGGTTATCACCGACCCGGTGCAACTGCTGGCCTACGAAATGGATGCCGGCCTGATGGATCGTGGTATGCCCGATGGCGTTGTTCTGCCGCGTAGCGTCGATGATGTGGTAAAGCTGGTCCAATGGGCGCATCAGCATAAAATCCCGCTGATAGCCCGGGCTTCCGGCACCGGGCTGGCCGGGGCCGCCGTGGCGCATGACGGGGGCGTGGTGGTGGCCTTTTCTCAATTGAACACCATTCTGGAACTGGACGAAACCGGGCGCCGGGCTGTGGTCGGAGCCAATGTGGTCAATCAAAACCTGGCGGAGCTGGCCGGCGCCAAAGGTCTGTACTTTCCGCCCGATCCATCCAGTGGTCGAACCTCTTCAATTGGCGGCAATATTGGCACCAACGCCGGCGGGCCGCACTGCTTTAAATATGGCGTAACCAGCAATTACGTGACGGGCGTGCAATTGGTGCTGGCCGATGGCCGGCAGATGCAGTTTGGCGGCAACGCTCTGGATTACCCGGAATATGATCTGGTGGCCTTGATGGTGGGCAGTGAGGGCACACTGGGCTTAATGACTGCCGCCCATCTCCGGCTTATCCGTAAGCCGCCCGGCGTAAAGACATTGATGGCCGCCTTTGAAACGGTGGAGTTGGCCGGGCAAGCCGTATCGGCCGTTATTGCCGGGGGTTTGGTGCCGGCCACGCTGGAAATGATGGACCGGCAGATTACCCGCATTGTGGAAGATTTTGCCCACCCCGGCCTGCCCACCGAAGCCGGTGCAATTTTGATTTTGGAAGTTGACGGCTACCCGCAAAGCCTGTCGCCTCAAATTGAAGAAATCAGCGCCCTGTTGCAGCAGTACGAGGTTAGCAATTTAACAGTGGCCCGCTCTGCTGCCGAACGGGAAAAAATCTGGTACGGTCGAAAAAGCGCTGCCGGGGCGCTTTCCCGGCTGGCCCCGGCCTACTATCTGGTTGATGGCACAGTGCCGCGCAGCCAACTGGGCCAAACTCTGGATGAAATCAACCAGATTTGCAAAAAACACCAGGTGCAGGTGGGATACGTTTTTCACGCCGGCGACGGCAATCTGCATCCGCTCATTCTCATTCCGGACCCCGGCGACAAAGCGCTGGTGGAACGTGTTTACAAAGCCGGAAAGGAAACGGTGCAGGTTTGCGTTAACAAAGACGGCAGCATTACCGGCGAACATGGCGTGGGGCTGGAAAAACGAGATTATATGCCGATGATGTACAACCCCATTGAATTGGGCCTTATGCAAGACATCAAAGATATTTTTGACCCCGACAACCTGCTCAATCCCGGCAAAGTGCTGCCGTTGAATATTAGAGAGATGGAAGCGGGCGAATTTACAAATCAGCAAGTCGGCGAATCAGCAAATGAACCGGCGGGAAGTTCTCCCTTTGCCCCACATTCAACGCAGGACGCCGCCGGGGTGCTGCGAGCGCTGGCCGGTAACGAGCAATCGGGTACGGTCCGTATTCGGGGCGGCGGCACAAAATCCGGGCTGTTGCCCGCCGCCGATATGCTGCTCTCAACCAAAAATCTGGGAGGCATCAAAACCTACGCCCGCGATGATTTTTATGTTACGGTCGGGGCCGGCCTTTCGCTGGCGGCGCTTCAGCAGGAATTGAGCCAGGACAAGATGTGGGTGCCGCTTGTCTCGCCGTGGGAGAATGCGACCGTGGGCGGCATTTTGGCCACCAACTTTAACGCGCCCCTGCGTATGCGGTACGGCAACATTCGGGATTTGGTGCTGACGGTGACAGTTGCCCTGCCGGACGGGCGCGTTATCCGCGCCGGGAGGCCGGTGGTTAAAAACGTGGCCGGGTACGATTTACCCAAACTGTTTACCGGGTCGCGCGGCACGCTGGGGCTGGTTACCGAAATAACGCTGAAAATTGCGCCACTGCCACGCAGCCGCGCCGGCCTGGTTGTTCCTGTGGATGACTTGAGCCAGGGGTTGGCCTGGGGAATGGCCCTGTCACAAGTGAGCCTGGTCACCTCGGCCCTGTTTCTGGCCGGCGGGGACGCGGTGCCGGGCGGAACATCTCCGTATGCCCTTATTTTTACTGCCGAGGGGCTGCCGGAAGATGTGGCAGAGGAGGTCAACCAGGCCAGAGCCGTTTTATCCGCTGAAAATGCTCCTCAACCGGTAGATTCTCTTTCCGAAATCATGGGGACTGGTGCGTGGGCAAGCTGGCTGGGCGATGCCGTTTCAGCCGATACCCTGCTGCGGCTGGGCGTATCTCCGGGACATCTATCGGCGGTAGTTTCCGGCGTAATTTCCGCCACCGGTGATGCCTCCTTTATGGCCGACCTGCCCAACGGGATGCTCTATCTTAAACAGCAGCAGCCGGACATCGACACCCTGCGCCAACTTGCAAACCAGGCCGGGGGATATTCGGTGATTTTCAGCGGGCCGCCCAACATCTACACGCCGGCTCAAATATGGGGATACACCCCCGACGGGCTGGAAATAATGCGGGCGCTCAAAAACAGGTGGGACAAACGCGGCTACCTGAACCCCGGCGCATTTAACCTGTAAGGCAGTTCCAGAAAAATAATTGTCCAAGAAATTGTATTGCGTAAGTTCTAAGTCAAGTTCTCATTGACGGGTGTAGCATTGGGCCTTGTGCCCTTTTTACTGCTGTAACAACGCCCACAAGGGGCTTAACTACCTGTCAAAACAAAGTTGACTTAGGAGTAAGGTCAATTTTACAAATTACGCAATACGCAATACGTGTTGGGACAATTTCACCTGTCCAGACCAACAGGCGCTGGGAAATTCTGAAACTCCCTAACCGCCCCCGTCTTTGGCATATTGTGGCTTCCGATTTATAATCACCTTCGTGTAAGATAGTAAAGGACTACACTCTTGCCGGCCACATTGCTAAAAACAAAACTATATATTCCCCCGGCGCGTCCCAGAGTAGTTACGCGGCCACACTTAATCCGGCAACTAAACGAAGGGTTGCACCGCAAACTGACCCTTGTTTCTGCCCCGCCCGGATTTGGCAAAACCACGCTGCTCAGCGAGTGGGCGCACCAAAAGGATGAAGGCAGAAACAAAAACGATGAAGGCAGCCCACAGGGTGCTGACGCTAAAAGTCAGAATGATGAATCAAGGAATATTCATCCTTCATCGTTCAATATTCACCCTTCAAAGATTGCCTGGGTTTCGCTGGATGAACACGATAACGACCCGGTTCGATTTTGGACTTACGTTATTTCCTCGCTGGATATGGTTCAGCCGGATATTGGGGCCGATGCGCTGGCCTTGCTGCAAGAACCTCAAGCCCCGCCCATCGAAGAGATTTTAACCGCCCTCATCAATTCTGCCGCCGAAACCGAAGACAAGCTGGCCCTGGTTCTGGATGATTACCACATTATTGAAAACAAGCAAATCCATCAGGCGTTAACCTTTTTAACCGAGCATTTGCCGCCCCAAATTCACGTGCTCATCACCAGCCGCAGCGACCCGCCGCTGCCGCTCAACCGGCTGCGCGTTCGCAACCAACTGACCGAATTGCGCGACAACGATTTGCGCTTTACCCCGGCAGAGGCCGCGATTTTTCTCAGGCAAATTATGGCGCTGGATATTTCTGCCGAAGAAATGAGCGCTCTGGAAAGCCGAACCGAAGGCTGGATTGCCGGGCTGCAATTGGCGGCGCTATCTATGCAGGGGCGGCGCGACACGCAGGATTTTGTGCGCGCCTTTACAGGCAGCCACCGCTACATCATCGACTACCTGGCCGAAGAAGTGCTGGTTCAGCAGCCGGCGCACATTCGCACCTTTTTGCTGCATACCTCCGTTTTAGGGCGGTTGTGCGGCCCCTTGTGTGATGCCATTCTGGACAAACCCCCAAAAATCCAGCCCAATGGGGGGCACGGCATATCCTACGCCATAAGCCCGTCATCTGCCGCTTCGCCCACGGCAAGCAGCCAGGAAATATTGGAATATCTGGAGCAAGCCAACCTGTTTCTTGTCCCGCTGGACGATAACCGGCGCTGGTACAGGTATCATCACCTTTTTGCCGATTTTTTACGCGAGTACCTGCGGCAAACCACAGATAAAGAAACAGTGGCCCACATCCACCGTTTGGCCAGCCGGTGGTACGCGGCCAATAGTTCAGTATCCGAGGCCATCAATCACGCCCTGGCCGCCGGAGATGCCGATAATGCGGTTCACTTGATTGAGCGCTCTATTATTGCGTTATTAACCGCCGGCGAGATGATTATTGTTCAAAACTGGTTGGCTTCCCTGCCGGATGAGATTATCCGCGCCCGGCCACGTCTGGGGTTAGGTCTGGGGTGGGCAAAAATAGTGATTGGGCGCGTAAAAAGTGTGGTGCCAATTGTTGATGCCGCCGAAAAGGCCCTGAGCGCCCTTGACGCTTCCTCGCCGGAAACCAGCCAGGGCTGGACCGAGGATGAGATTCAAAGTATGTGGGGCGAAGCCGCTACCATGCGGGCCATGTATTTTGGCACACAAGGCAGAGCCGCCGAGGCCATTGAATTGTGCGAACAGGCTCTGGAAAAACTGCCCGGAGACAGCCCAATTGTGCGCAGCATTATTATGACTACGTTGGGCAACAGTTACGAAATGCTGGGCGATTTGGACAAAGCCGGCGAAGCCCTGATAGAAGCCGCCGCCATTAGCCGGGGCAACGACAATATTATTATTGCGCTAACCGCCACCAGTACCCTGGCCAGACTGGAAGAAGATCAAGGCAACCTGTACCGGGCCGCTGAATTTTATCAACAAAGTATTGATTTTATAGAGCAACGGGTGCAAAAACGGGGCAAGCCCTTTCCCGGCGCGCGCTGGGCATTTATCGAAATGGCAGAATTGTACCGCGAATGGAATGACCTGGAAGAGGCCAAACGGTATCTAACCACCAGCCTCGAAATGAAAAAACAGGTTAAGATGATGGGCAGCAATCTGGCCATTGCCTACCTGATCCTGGCCAGAATCAGGCAAGCGGAAGGCGATAGCAACGGGGCAATGACTGCCATTCAGCAAGCAAAACAATTGCTGGAAAAGGATATGGTCACTGCCCCCTGGATAAATGCGGTTGAAGCCAGATTGTGGCTGGCCCAGGGCAATTTGCCGGCGGCGGTTCAATGGGCGCAAAGCTGCAACCTTCCGCTGGATAATGAGTTTAACTACGGCCACGTCCCTCACTACATTCAGTATCCCGGCGAATTTTCAACCCTGGCTCGGGTATATATTGCTCAGGAATGTTTTGAGGATGCCCTCAATTTATTAAATCGAATGTACAATGAAGTTGAGGGGCTGCGCCGCAACGGGCGTCTGCTTGAAATATTGATGCTGCAAGCTCTGACCTTGTACGCGCAGGGGAATACCGAACCGGCGTTGCCCCTGCTGGCTCAGGCGGTAGCGTTGGCAGAACCCGGCGGGTACGTGCGCACTTTTGTGGATGAAGGCGCACCGCTGGCCTACCTCCTGCAACAGGTCAAATCCCGGGGGCTTGCCTCTAACCCGGCGTATGTAGATAAATTGCTGGCTGCTTTTAAGACGGGCGAAGGGGACACGCCCGGCGTTAAACCCACATACCCCATCGTCCGTCAGCCGGCGCGCCCCCCGCAGCCATTAATCGAGCCACTGAGCAGGCGCGAGCTGGAAGTGCTGCAACTGGTGGCCGAGGGTCTATCGAACCGGGAAATTGCGGAGAAGCTGTACATAACCGTTGGCACGGCCAAAACGCACACCATCAATATTTACCGCAAGCTCGATGTGCGCAGCCGCACTCAGGCCGTGGCCAAAGCCCAAGAGTTGGGCGTGTTGTAATCATGTTAGGCAGTTTCAGAAAAACAGTTGCGCCGGCCCTTTGGACAGTGCAGGTGTAATGATCCCAAACCTCGTACCTAAAGGACATTATAATGATGCGTGAGGCGTGAAACGTGATGATTTCCCGCCGTAATCCTCACGCAACACGCATCACGGCGGTCTTAATCTTTGGGATCATTTCACCTGTTCGGGCCAACAGGTACTGGGAAATTCTGAAACTCCCTTACCCTGAAATATTCAGAAAAACGTTATACATCCGGTAAGTCCGGCAAGGGTCGTTGAATAGATACAAAAGACGTTCACAGGGTTGGGCTGCCGCTTAATGACTTTTGAAGTAATTGATGATATAACAGAAGTAGAAGTGATTGCGATAGGCAGTAGTATTTGTGAATTGGCCCGGCTTCACAGGCAATATGGTAGAGGGCGGTGGAGAAAACTGAAGGGAATTGCGCATATTCGTTTGGCGAGTGGCAGGATACGTTTAGCTGAACTACATTGGTATGAAGCGCACGGGATAGGTAAAAAAGAAGTTAAACGAAAAAGATATTTGGACTGAGATTATGAAAAAACTAAATTCGGCTGTGTCACAGTTTGCAGTCTGTATCAATAATTCTGAGTATCCGGCCTCATTGGAATTGCATAAAATTTATCGGGTGTTACCTGATGAAGATGCAGCCATTGAGGGGGATATGCGTATAATTGATGAGAGTGGAGAGGATTATTTGTATCCTGCTAAATGGTTCGTGTTGGTTGAGTTGCCGGATGTCGTAGAACAGTCTTTGTTACAGGTTGCCTGATTT
>CAYWSS010000155.1:0-10173 GCA_964460505.1 uncultured Caldilineaceae bacterium
CAACGCCCACAAGGGGCTTAACTACCCGTCAAAATCAACTTGACTTAGTACTTAGCTGTGGCAAACCAAAAAACGGAGCGTACCCTTGATTGTAAAACAACTGCCGCTTGGCGTCATTCAAACCAATTGTTACCTGGTTGGCTGTGAAGAAACCAAAGAAGGAGTGGTTATCGACCCCGGTGATGAGGCCGGCCGGCTGTTGGCTGAAATAGAGGCCGTCGGGCTGACCATTAAATACGTGCTAAATACCCACGCCCACTTTGACCACATTTTGGCTAATGGAGATATTGTGCGGGCAACCGGCGCGCCGCTGGCCCTGCATCCGCTCGATTTACCGCTGCTCAGAGCCAGTGGCGGTGCCGCCTTTTTTGGCATGGAGGTGCCCCCCAGCCCGGAACCTGATATGGAATTGGCCGAAGGGGATACTATTTCATTTGGAAAGCACTCGTTTCAGGTGCTGTTTACGCCGGGGCACACGCCGGGGCATGTCAGTTTTTACGAAGCAGGCCAAGGCGTTATTTTTGATGGCGATGTGCTGTTTGCCGGCGGCATTGGTCGCACCGACCTGCCGGGCGGCAGCTACGAAACCCTGATGCACAGCATCAACGAAAAATTGATGGTGCTGCCCGATGAGACCGTGGTTTGTTCCGGTCACGGCCCGATAACCACCATTGGCCAGGAGCGAGCCGGCAATCCCTGGCTTTAATCAATTTCAGCGCATGGTTCCCCAACGTTGGCCAATGCCGGGTTAAGGGCAAGCTCCAGAAATAAAGCCACCTCCGGTGGGGGCTGTTTGGATACAATGGCGGCCAGATTTCGGATGATGGGGTAGCTGTGGTCGGCCACGCTCTCTGCATTTGAGACAATACCCTCCACGGAAATGGTCTGAACATCATTTTTTGTTGTAAACGCAGAGAAAACGCAGCCAATGGCATTTTGGGGGTGTGGCGCTGGAGGAGCCTGCTGCTTTCAAAAAAACGGGGGGGGGCCACAGTTCCACTGCCACAGCCGGCGACTAAGAGTGAAAAAAGGCCGGCGAGTAGCATCATGGGGTAAAAGTTAGTCTTTGGGAAGAAAATCTGCCTGGCCATCACTACCCACGCACAAAGGCCACAATGATGGTGAGCAAGCTGAGGCACGTGCAATACACCGCAAAAATGTACAGCGAGTGGCGCTGTAAATAATGCAGCAGCCACCGGATGCAGATATAGCCGGATACCACAGCGGCAATAAAGCCAACGGTAATAGCCGGGAGTTGGGCGCTCAACGTGCCGGCTTCCACCAAATCTTTCAAGGCGACGCCCCCTGCGCCAAGCAGCACTGGAATCGACATGAGAAAGCTGAATCGGGCCGCCGAGGTGCGGTTAAATCCTTTCATCACCGCCCCGCTGATGGTTGCCCCGGAGCGACTGATGCCGGGCAAGATAGCCGCCGCTTGCCAAAAGCCAATAACCACCGAATCCAGCCAGCTCATGTTTTTTAGATCACGCTCGCGCGAACCAGATCGCTCGGCGATGATCAGCAGCGCAGCGGTTAAAATCAGCAATCCGCCCACAAAAACAGGGGCAGCGAAGGCGGCTTTAAAATAATCTTTGAAAAGGAGCGCCAGGACCACCGCCGGAATAGTCGATACGGCCACCATCCAGCCCAGTTTAGCCTCAAAGCTATTCAACGGTTTGCCCTGCAAAATACCCTGAATTACCGCTTTTACAATGGCAACAATATCTTTCCGGAAAAAAATAAAGACGCCGGCCAGCGTTCCCAACTGAACCAGCACTTCAAATTCAAACGAGGCATCGGGCCAGCCCAGCAGCCACGGCACCAACACCAGGTGCGCCGAGCTTGAAACGGGAATATATTCCGTTGCGCCCTGCACAAGTCCTAAAATAAAAGCCTGAAATAGATCCATTAAGAGGTCCTTTTATAAAGGATAAAGGATGAACGATGAATAACTGATTTAAATTCACCCTTCTGTCTTCATCCTTTTCCTTTCTTTCGTTTTTCTTCGGCTACGGCCTGGTAGTTGGCCAGGAAGCGGCTTTTGTACTCAGTAAACGTACCGTCGATGATAGACTGCCGGATGCGGCGCATGGTTTCCAGCATAAAATGCAGGTTGTGGATGGTTGCCAGGCGCAGGGCCAGCGTTTCTTTGGCTACTATCAGATGGCGCAAATAGGCCATGCTAAAAGTGCGGCAGGTGTAGCACTGACAATCCGTCTCAATGGGGTTTTTGTCGGTGGCAAAACGAGCATTGCGTAAATTGATGCGGCCCTGGTGGGTGAACACGGCCCCGTTGCGGGCAATTCGTGTAGGCAGCACGCAATCAAACTGGTCTACCCCGCGAGCCACACATTCGAACAAATCTTCCGGACTGCCTACGCCCATCAAATAACGTGGTTTTTTGCGGGGCAAAATGGAATGCATCAATTCCAGCATTTGGTGCATCTGGGTTTTTGTTTCGCCCACACTCAGCCCGCCAATGCCGTAGCCGGGCAAATTGAGCGATGACAGAAATTCGGCGCTTTGCGCCCGTAAATCCGCAAAGATGCCCCCCTGCACAATGCCGTACAGCGCCTGATCGGGGCGGGTGTGGGCGGCTTGGCATCGTTTTGCCCAGCGGTGAGTGCGATTCATTGCTTCCACGTTGTAGCCGTAATCATCGGGTGGCGGGCATTCATCAAAGGCCATGATAATATCCGCCCCCAGTTGCTCTTCTGTTTTCATAACGCTTTCCGGGGTAAAGCGATGTGTAGAGCCATCAATGTGAGACCGAAACGTAACCCCTTCCTCATCAATATCGCGCAGGCCGGTCAGGCTGAATACCTGAAATCCGCCGGAGTCGGTCAGGATTGGGCCATCCCATTGCATAAAATTATGCAGCCCGCCAAAATCAGCGATAAGTTCCGCGCCGGGCCGCAGATACAGGTGGTAGGTGTTTCCCAGAATCAAAGATGCGCCCAAATCGTGCAGGTCGGTGGGAGTCAGGGTTTTTACCGTGGCCTGCGTTCCCACGGGCGCAAACACCGGCGTAAAAATATCCCCGTGAGCGGTGTGAATAATGCCGGCTCTGGCCGAACTGTTTTTATCTTCATAAAGTAATTTAAATGAGAATGTCATAATTATTTCCTGTGCCTTGCAAACCGGGCTATTATAGCATAAGCGCTGCGCAATAAAAAAACAGTGTAAAATATGGAGCGCGTCCCAAATTTTGAAAAAACGCAGGGGGGCGTGAGGGCATAGGTGTTAAGCCAAGCCCTCCTCAATCATAGCCAATATTTCAAGGGGATACATCCTCTGTTTACTTTTACCTTTGAGACAATGTTTGATTATGAATTTGATACTCCTGCTCAAAATAGCTTCAACCTTTTCCGGTTCCTGCACAATGGCTCTCAACCATTCGTTGCCGATGATTTTGATCTGCTTGGTGGCCTGAAATTCGCTCACTTCACGGGCCAGGTGGCTCCAGGCAAAGCTACGAGGTATCTTCTCAAAAAATAGGGGGATAGGAGTCCAAACCTTTAGGTTTGATGCCTAATAACAAGCCTAAAGGCTTGGATTTCACCACTACCTACCCCAAAATACTATAGTGCCCACGCATTATGGGGTATTGAGAAGATACTTGCCAGACAACATTGGGCCGTTTGGTTAACCGCCGGCCGGTTTTTTTATTTCTACACCCGGAATTCTAAAATGGTCACTTTTAAATTGACCGTCCTCATCCAGAATTTGCAGCCGGGATCCGTTGCCGGCTTCGTATAGGCCAAGCAACAGGGTGTAGCTGCCGGGGGGAACATCGGGACCAATGGAAATGCTGTACACATCGATAATCTGCTCGCCGGCTTCCCAATACGGGGTGGCATAAAAGCCTTGCTGGGGTTTACTGTCGCCCTGGGCTACGATGTTGTTGCCGTCAACAAGCTGAACAAACGTGGTAAAATCCAGGTTGATGGGAGATTCTGCTTGCCAGAAAAGGGTCAAGTTTAACTTGTTGCCCGGTGAAACCTGTTGCTTAAAATTGTAGCCTGTAAGTGTTATTTGCCGGTTGAAATCAACAGAGACCGGTTCGATGGCTGCCGCCGGAATAGCGTCGGGCTGTACCTTTACCCCTTCGCGCCGGGAAAAAAGGGTGAGTGGCTCATCTCTTCCTGCCAGGTGAAACCTGCGGCGTGCAGGATAATCTTGCTGAAACCAGTCCGTGCTTTGAATTTCGGGCAGCCAGGTTGCGCCCAGCAAAACCATATCGGGCTGGTACTGCCGGATGGCATAGCCAAAATCGCCCTGGGCAATATGGGCAGCCACATCAGGTTGGGCCAGCCCGACAATATCTATGATGTGGCGGTTAGACCAGTACCCCAAATGTCCAATATCAATAGTAGCCAGTGTGGCAGAAGCGTTACTGTTTTTTGCAATCCAGTGAGCCGCCGGTGGGTAAACCAGCGCTTTCCAGTCGGGATTTTGGTTGATGATGCTGCGGGTAACGGGATATACAGTTTGCAGCAGAAACACTGTAAGCGCCGCCGCAATTACCCCCGCCGCGACCCCCCTGATTTTTATTGATTTTTCTTGCGGAAAAATTTGCGAGAACAGCCCGGCCGCACCTTGGGCCACAAACTGCACCCCCCGGCCAATTATCAGGGCCACGCCGGGCGTAAGCGGGGCGTAGTACCACTCTGCAAAGGCTACGCCCATGCCCTCAAATGCCGCAACGTACAGCGCATCGTGGGCAATAAGAATCAACCAAAGCCGCTCGCGGCGGATTACGGGGATTAATCCCAGAATATAAAGCGCGGGGAAAACGTAAAAATATTGGCTGAAATCTTCAACCCAGTCTTCCCAATATTCTATAAAACCGCTGATAAAATATTCGCCCAGCCAATTAAACTCTCCCTGCGCGGTTTTGGCTTGCAGCGTGGCCGGAAACGGCGAACCGTAATACCCGGTCGCAAACAGGTACCACACAGCCGGGATAGTCATTGACGGGATAATAAGCCGCCAGCGCAGCCGCCGGTGCGCCAGAAAATCAAAGGTAAGCAAACATGCGCCCATCAGTACGGCATCGCCCCGCAGCATAGTGGTAAAGCCAATAATCACCCCGGCCAGCGTGGTGCGGCGAGCCACGTAGATATCCATTGAGGCCAAAATCAGGGTAACGTACAGATAGCTTTCCATGCTAAAGGCAATGACCAGCAGCGGCATGACTGCCAGAAGCAGCGCTCCGGCAACGCCGGTAATCCGGCCAGACAGGCGCCGCCCCAGATCGTAGGCCAGTACCGGAATGAGGGCGGCTAAAGCAATGTTCAAAACCAGGGCGGCTTGGGGGGCAGAGCCAAATATCCAGGTGCCGCCGGCCAATATCATGGCGTACAGGGGGGTAGTGGTAACCTGCACCCGTTCTGCCACGTTGAAAACAAACCCGTTGCCGGCGGCCAGATTTTCTGCCACCCGAAAGGTGATCATCGCGTCGTCTGCAATGATGATGCCGGCTTCCATGCCAATCCACAGGCCAAAAAGCCCTGCTGCCAGCATCAGCAGGGCATCCCCCCCGTGTGTTTTTAGCCATTGTTTAAGCGGTGTGGCCACCGTAGTACTTAATGTCATTGCAAATTTACTCTGTACAAACAATCAGGAGCCTGCCTGTGCGGGATAATTAACCGTGGGATTATAATCGTTTATCGGGTTTGCGGCAAGCAAGTTAAAATTATAGAGGTAATAGGAAAATTAATAAACAGGTGGTATACTAATCCCTGTAAAATCGCCAAATAACTTTTCCCGGAGCAGGTTATGCAAACACCAAATCAAAATCCTACTAATGGCCGCACTCTAAAAAGGCCGGAAATCAGTCTAAAAAACAGAGTCCGCCTGTGGGCGGTTGTGATAATTGGTATTGTCCTGTACCTTGCCGTCAGGTTTGGCGTTGGATTCTACACCGATTTATTGTGGTTTGAACATCTTGGCCTGGAATCTGTATTTTTAACCGGATTGTGGGCCAGGGTTGGGGTAGGGCTGGCCGTGGCTATTCCCTTTGCCCTGCTATTTTGGGTAAACACGTTTTTTGCGCGGTGGCAATCGGTTAGAAATGTGCTCTTTTTTAGTGACGAAACGCTGGTGGCTCAAAAATTTGTAATTTGGGTAATTTTAGGAGCCGGGTTGCTGCTGGCCTGGGCGGTGGGCACGGCCGCCTCAAGTAATTGGCTGTTGTTTTTGCGGTTTCTTAACCGCCAGCCGTTTAACCTTGTCGACCCCATTTTTGCTCAGGATGTTGGCTTTTATGTTTTTTCTTTACCCCTGCTCCATTTTGCGCAAACCTGGCTGATTGTGGCCCTGTTTTTATCGATAATTGGGGCGGTGGCCGTTTATGCGTTGGCTCAACAGAACAATCTGGCCGAAGGGCGGCTGATAGTATTGCCGCACGTGCAACTTCATCTTTCTGTAATTGGAGCGCTGATTATGTTTAGCTTTGCCTTTGGCCACTGGCTCAACATGTTCGAGCTGTTGTACTCTACCCGAGGGGTTGCTTTTGGGGCCAGCTATACCGATGTCAATGTAACACTGCCGGCGCTGTGGGTCATGTTGATTGTGGCTTGTGTGGCGGCCACTATTTTGTTGATTAATATTGTTCTGCGCCGGCCGGCGCTAAGTTTGCTGGCCATATTTATCTGGGTAATTGTGGGGGTTATTGGGACCGGACTTGTTCCAAATATTATCCAGCGCTATATTGTTGAACCCAACGAACTGGCCCGAGAAGCCCCCTACATTGAAGACAATATTAATTTTACCAACATGGCCTACGGACTGGATAAAATTCAGGAGGCTGATTTTTCGCAATTAGAGTCGCTTACCCCGGAAACGGTCGCCGCGCACGGCACATTTCTTAAAAATATCCGGCTTTGGGATTATCGCCCCCTGATGCAAACCTATCAGCAAATTCAGGCCATTCGTCTTTATTATCGCTTTTACGATGTTGACTTTGATCGCTACATGGTGGATGGTGAATTGCGGCAAGTGGCCCTGGCTCCCCGAGAACTGGATAAAAGCCAGCTTCAGTCTCCCACCTGGGTCACGCAAAAATTGCAATTTACACACGGATTCGGCGTGGTTGTTAATCCGGTTAACGAAGTGACCCGGGAAGGCTTGCCTCAATTGTGGGTAAAAGACCTGCCCCCCGCTGCCATTTTTGAAGACCTGACCATTAACCGGCCTGAAATTTATTACGGTGAAGACGCGGGCGACTACGTATTTGTAAACACCACCGAGCGTGAGTTTGATTACCCCAGCGGAGAGCAGAACGTGTTTGCCAGCTATGAAGGAGCCGGAGGGGTAGTATTAAATGGCCTGGTTACGCGCCTTGCCTTTGCACTGCGGCTGGCCGATGCCAACATGCTGTTAAGCCAGGAATTTACGCCGGAAAGCCGGGTGCTTTTGCATCGCAATATTGGTGACCGGGTGCGGGCTGTCGCCCCGTTTTTAGAATACGACAGCGATCCGTACCTGGTAATTAGCCGGGAAGACGGCCACCTGTACTGGATGCAGGATGCGTACACCACCTCAGACCTGTTTCCCTATGCCGAGCCTATTGGCAACATCAACTACATTCGTAACTCAGTTAAAGTAGTGACAGACGCCTATAACGGCTCAATGAAGTTTTACGTTGCCGAGCCTGACGACCCCCTGGTAAACACCTACGCTGCCATTTTCCCGGACCTGTTTTCTCCCATAACTAAAATGCCTGCCTGGGCGCGTACCCAAATTCGGTACCCCGAAGGGTTATTCCGTATCCAGTCCCGCCTGTACCAGACCTACCACATGCGTGACGTTAACGTATTTTATAACAAAGAAGACTTGTGGCAGGTTCCCAACGAAAACTTTTCCGGCAATACTCAACCGGTTGAACCTTACTACGTAACCTTGAGGTTGCCCGACAACACCGATGATGAATTTGTGCTCATTCAACCCTTTACCCCCAACAACAAAGATAACCTGATTGCCTGGATGGCGGCCCGGTCTGATGGCGAAAATTACGGCCAACTGGTTACCTATCGCTTCCCCAAACAGGAGTTGATTTTTGGCCCGCTGCAAATTGAAGGCAGAATTGATCAAAACCCGGAAATATCGGCCCAGATTACGCTGTGGGATCAGGGCGGGTCCGAGGTAATTCGGGGTAATCTGCTGGTGCTGCCTATTGGTAACTCTTTATTATATGTGGAGCCGTTGTATTTGCGGGCCGAAAACGGACAAATCCCGGAACTGAAGCGGGTTATTCTGGCCTCCGGCACAACCATTGTTATGGAAGAAACTCTGGGTGAGGCTCTGGTTTCTTTATTTGATGATATGGGTCAG
Source organism: uncultured Caldilineaceae bacterium (assembly GCA_964460505.1). GTDB lineage: Bacteria > Chloroflexota > Anaerolineae > 4572-78 > J111 > J095. The sequence goes on from CAYWSS010000155.1 coordinate 8,338, forward strand.
GATTTGCCGCCGGAAGTGGTCGACCCGGCCTTGACCCCAGCTACAGATGAATCGGCCGGCGGCATTTCACCATCCCCTGCAGATGAGCCACTCTCGCCAGCCCTTGACACCGATGAATTGGCCACTAAAGACATCCGCGAACTGGCCCAACTTGCGTCCGACCATTACGAAGCCGCCCGGAAAGCCCTGCAACAAGACGACTGGACTACCTACGGCGAAGAACTGAACAAAATGGAAGCCGCTCTCAATGAGCTGCTGCTGCAAACCAGTAAACCGTAATCAGATGTCAGGTGTCAGTAATCACTGCCTACTGACACCTGACTTCTCCCGCAACTGCTGCAAATTTTTCAGCGCCCTGTTCCTGAAAACCCCCGACGAGTCCCAATCAACAACCTGCTGGTACAGGGGGATGGCCTCTGCGGATTGACCGTTGGCTTCCAGCAGCCGGGCCAGATGATAGCGGGCGCTGACCAGGTTGGGGGCAATTTTGATGGCCTGCCGGTAGGCATCCTCCGCCTTTTCCGGCTGCCCGGCTTGAACATACATCCAACCCAGCCAATCATAGGCTTCTGCATTCGTGCCATCCGCTTCAATAATGGCTTCCGCTGCCGGAATACCGGCCTCCACCACGCGATACCCCCGCCCGGCGTAAAATCTCAACTGCATCATTCTTATTGTTAAATCATCTTCTGCCGCCGCAATTGCCGCTTCAAACTGTTCTTCGGCGGCAATAAAATTACCCTGCCCGGCTTTGGTCAGGGCCAGTTCTGCATAAATGGCCGCGTTGTCCGGATCCAGGGCAATGGCCTGGATAAACTGCTGCTCGGCAGCACTGAGCGCATTTTGTTGGCGCAGATAAATGCCGTAAAAATAAAGTGGCAGCGCGGAAGATGGGTTTAGTAACCTTGCCTGCTCAAATAAATCCAGCGCCGGGTGACCTGCCTGCGCCTGAGCGTGACCCAAAAATGCCAACCTTTCGGCCTCAATCCGGGCATCAGTTTCCGGGGAGATTTCATTCTTCAGGGCGTGGATAGCCAGGGGCCACAAACCTGCTTGCACCAGCGCAATGCCTGTTGCGTGCGCCACCTCCTCCGGTGGCGATTCTGCCGTAAAGGGTACCAGCGCGGCCAACAAATAATCCCGGCGAGCCAGTACATCGACAGAGGCATCGGCGGGAATGGACAGCAGATAATCGTTGGCGGCCTCCAGATTTGTGGGAGCTTCCAGCGCGGCCAGATACCATTGGGCCTCGGGGTCAGAGCGGTGGTTTTGCTGTTTAAGAAACGCTGCCTTTGCCCGGTTAAATTCAAGGCGCAGCAGATGGGTGCGCCCCAAACCGGTAAACACGCCCGGCAAATTAGGATTTATGGTGGCCGCGGTCTGCCACAATTGCATGGCCCGGGGCCAATCACCTTGATTGAGCCGGGCCTCGGCCAGTCCGGCAGTTGCCAGGGCATTGTTGGGTTGGCGGGCCAGCGCCCGGTTGAAGGCGTCTTCGGCCGGCAGCCGGCGGTGCTGCCGCAAGAAAATTTGCCCGATTTGATTAAGCGGGTCCGGGTTGTGCGGTTGCTCGCGGGCGGAATTTTCCAACATTTCAATCGCCTCAGCGTAACGCCGCCCGGCGATTAAGGTGGGGATTGTTTCAGAAGGTGCGGGAGAGGATGTCGGAGGGCTTGGTGGGGTTGTGGTGCAGGAGACCAGGGCCAAAAGGAAAAACAGAGAAATGAGGATGCAAAATTTCTTTGTTGAGTGTTTCAAGACCTCTCCCGAGTTGCTTCACCGTACAGGTTCAGTAAACCCGGTGCTGTGGCCGGTCTCTGACCGAGCCACCTAAGC
>CAYWSS010000156.1:0-10130 GCA_964460505.1 uncultured Caldilineaceae bacterium
GAGAGGAAAGATGGGTGGACACCCCCCATACCCCCCGCGCCATAGGCGGCTCATTTCTTAGAACTTGGCCAAAGGACAAAAAACACCCCGGTGGCTTGCCGCCCGGGGTGAGAATCCTCTTGAAATTCTGCGATGAAATAAGCCTCAATCCACCTGATCCGGGCTGAGGTGCGAGCCTTTGGCTACGTATCCTTCCGGCTTTTTCACTAAAAACGGCCCCATCACCAGTTGGTCGATGTCCGAGGCGGCGAAGGTGTTAAGCGCTTCGGTGGGGGTGTTGACAATCGGTTCGCCGCGCAGGTTGTAGCTGGTGTTCAGCAGTACCGGCACCCCGGTGGCCTGATCGAATTTTTTGATCAGGTTGTAGTAGCCGCTGTTCCACGCTTCGCGCATGCTTTGCAGCCGGCCGGTGCCGTTATGGCATACCGCCTGAATTTTGTCCCACTTGTCTTCGGGTATGCCGGAAACCATCAGCATGTAACGGGGCGGGTACTGCTTGTCCAGGCCCGGCGTGTTGAAATATTCATATACTTTGTCTTCCATCACCACCGGGGCAAAGGGGCGGAACGGTTCGCGGAACTTGATTTTGGTGTTGACAATCTCCTTCATTTCGTTCCGGCGCGGATCGGCAATAATAGAGCGATGCCCCAGCGCACGCGGACCCCACTCGTAGCGGCCCCGGTACCAGGCAATGACCTTGCTGTCCAGGATTGTATCTACAGCCCGGTCCAGCAATTTGTCGTCGTCATCAAACTGGTCGTACTCAAAACCGGCTTGTTTGATGGCGGCCACCATCTGGCTTTCGGGGTACTCTGCGCCCCAGTAGGCGTGTTCCATGGTAAATTTGCGGGGGTGGCCAAAAATAACGTGGTAGGCGTACATGGCCGCGCCAATCGCCCCCCCGGCATCCCCGGCGGCCGGTTGAATATAGACGTTTTCAAACGGCCCTTCGCGCATAATGCGGCCATTGGCCACGCTGTTGAGCGCTACCCCGCCGGCCATCACCAGATTTTTGGAACCACTTTCCCGCTGCGCCGCGTGAGCCATTTTTAGCACAATTTCTTCGGTAACGCGCTGGATACTGGCCGCAATATCGGCATATTTTTGATTTTGAGCCGCCACCCGGTCATCCCAATCGGGGTGATTTTTGGTGGGGTGGGTGGTGGGCGAGAAAAATTCAGACTCCGGCACCCGGCGTGGGCCAAACAACTGCTCAAACTTCTGGTTAAAGGTGTGCCGGGTAGAATAGTGAAAGCTGAAATATTCCATGTTCAGCGTCAGCCCGCCATCAGCATCCACATTGACCACTTTGTACACCTCGTCCATATATTTGGGCGTGCCGTAGGGGGCCATGCCCATCACCTTGTATTCGCCGTTGTTCACCCGAAAACCAAGGTAGGCGGTAAAGGCAGAGTAAAGCAGCCCCAGTGAGTGCGGGAAACGCAGCTCCCGGTTCAGGTCGATGCTGTTGGCGCCGCTGCCGTTCCAGTTGGCGGTGGCTTTACCCATCGAGGCGGTGGTCCACTCGCCGACTCCATCAATGGTCAGCACGGCGGCATCTTTGTACGGGGCGCAGAACATGGCGCTGGCAGCGTGGGTAAGGTGGTGTTCCACAAACAGAATTTTGTTGGTGGGCACCCCTATTTTTGTTTGCAGATGGCTTTTTATCCACAATTTCTCATCAAACCAGGTTACCATCGATTCCCGGAAAACGCTCCAGGATTTGGGGAAGGTGCTCATGGTGGTTTGCAGGATGCGTTCAAATTTCACCAGCGGCTTTTCGTAAAAAACCACGTAATCCAGGTCATCCGCCGTAATGCCTGCCTGTTTGAGGCAGAAGTTGATGGCGTTGACGGGGAAGCTGCTGTCGTGTTTTTTGCGCGTAAAGCGCTCTTCTTCGGACGCGGCCACCAGCATGCCATCCATCAGCAGGGCTGCGGCGGCATCGTGATAGTAGCAGGAAATACCCAGTATGTTCATTAAAATTGCCTCAGGACTTCTTCCAGATTCTGGTCGCCGGTGGTGCGGGGCACCCATTGTTCCGGCGGATGTTTTTTGATGTGCAGCGGGTCGGTAAAGAGACGGACGCCCAACCCAAACGGCACAAACACGGTGAAATAAAAGATGGTCAACACCACCCGGCCCAGCCAGTTACCCAAAAACTGGCCAAACTCTTTCCAGTGGTGCCAGAAGTTTTCAACCAACACAATGGCCAGCACAATAAAGAGGATGCTCAAAAAACCGCGAAGGGAGCGCACATAAATCAGTGCGGGGGGCAGGGCCGGTTGGCCGCCGGCCAGCAGAATAAACAGGCCCCACATCCCCCGCAGTGAGCTGATTAGGGTAAGGATGGCCATCATCACTGCGCCGTAGGTGGGGTGTTTGTGTTCCCATTTTCCCTGCAAAAAGCCAAACAGAATGGTCAGTAATCCCAGCCCTGCCGGAAACAGCGCCCACAGGCTTTCGGCCCCTTCGGCGGTGTAGTTCCAGAAGCCCAGCAGGGTCAGGAGGATACCAAATATTATTGTAAGAAGTTTCATAAGCCTCTATCGCATGTAATTTAACTTGTTTAGAATAGCGTATAAATAAACGGCGCCACACCAGACGATGAGGCAAAAATTAACAGCAGGCCAAATAGCAGCAGCACGGTCACCATGGGGATCATCCACCACAATTTACGCGCCCACAAAAACTGTAGCACCTCGCCCACTACGCCGGTATTTGTCATCATTCCCTGAAAAAAATTTTTCATTATTTCTTACTCCTTGTATAAAATAGAGGGGTTAGGGGTTGGCAATTAGGAGTTAGGGAATTCCCAACTCCCAACTCCCAACTCCTAATTGCCACCTGCAACCCGTTGTGGGTGCAACGGTAATCGCCGGTCGGTCTGCAGGGCATCAGCCAGCGAGCGTGCCCGTCCGCCACGATGCACGTTGATAATTTCTGCCATAATAGCCACGGCAATTTCAGCGGGTGTTTCTGACCCAATATCCAGGCCAATGGGCGAATATACCCGCTTAAATCCGGCCCGGTTGATGCCTTGCTCCTGCTCGAGCAGATCAAACACGGCTTTGACCCGGCGCTTGCTGCCAATCATACCAATGTACCGGGCGGGCGAGTCGATGACTTCCAGCAGGCAGTCCACATCGTGGCTGTGACCCCGGGTAACCAACACAAAAAATGTGTCGTTGTTAATGGGCCAGTTGCTTAACGCGGTTCGAAAGGGCTGAGCCAGCACCTGATCTGCCATTGGAAAGCGTTGTTTGTTGGCAAAGCGAGGGCGATCATCCAGCACCACCACATCAAAATCTACCAGTTTGCCTAGCTGGGCTAAGGGCAGGGCTACGTGCCCCGCGCCCACAATAAAAAGCGTCGGCGGGCGACGCTGAACCTCCACAAAAATCGATACGGTGCCGTTGGGCTGTTTGTAGGCTAAAACCTGAGATTTGCGAACCGCAAGTGTCTGGCGTGCATCGGATAGAACAGTTGCCTTCAAATCTCCTAATTCCAGAGCGCCGTGCGGGGGTTGTTTTAGCCACACCAGCATTTTTTGCCCCAAAGCCGCGCGATAATCGCCACCGGCATTTACAACCGTAACCAACGCTACCGCTTGCCGTGATTCAATGGATTGCAGGAGTTTGTCCAGAATTGGGTCAGCCATTCGTGGGCCAGCGTTCAATATACACATCCATAATGCCGCCACACACTCCCAGGCTTTGCATACTGATGTCTTCTGTTAAATCTACTTCCACAATTTGCGGCCGGCCGGTCTCGAGCACGTCCAACCCGGCTTTGATGACGTCGCCTTCGCCGCAACCGCCACCCACCGTGCCAAAATGTTGCCCCAACGGGTGGATAATCATTTTTGTGCCCACCTCACGCGGCACAGACCCTCTGACATTAATGATGGTGGCCACGGCCACCGGCATGTCTGCGGTCAACTCTTTTATTTTTTTATAGACCGCCTTTGCGCTGTCCATACCCTTTTATCCTGGCACAATTCAACGATAATTTTTCAAGCGGGTATTGTAACATATCGTCTGAGGGGGAGCAATTTTGCAGATACTGCCGTTGGGGCGTTTACAAGTGGCAGGTTACAGGTGGCAGGGGACATTTGCCCTTGAAACCAGAAACTTGCACCTTGCAACATGGCCCAAATTAGATGGCACAATATGATAATAAAAAAGAAGCCTGGTAAATCCAGGCTTCTCTGTAAAGATTCGAGGTTCTGTCGATTGCCAAAAACGCCTGCAAGTTACCAATCATCTTCGCTGCCGGGTAACTCCTGGGCCGGCATATTCAGGTTGACCAATTCTCCGTGGATGTTAACAATCACCTTAAATCCCATCATGCCCAACATCATGCGGGCATCGTCGGGCAGTCCCTGCTGCATCAACTGGTTCATATTGCCAATGGAAGAATCGATCATGGCTTTGGTAAAAAGATCATCTTTGCCCAGCATACCCATAATGCCTTCTGAAACCATTTCTTTATTGGCGCTAACCTGCCCTGCCAACCACTTGACCACCTGTTCATCAATCACTTCGGCGGCCACGTGCCGCTTAAAATCGCCATCCATAATGACGTAGTGCGGTTCTGCGCCAATAAAAGTGTTGGCTACAGGATTACTGTCTTCATCGTACACAAGATTGGCAAAAATTGCCTTTGAATGTTTGGTTTGCTCCATGTTCAGATTCTTTCTGCCAGATTATTAGTTGCAGATATTATACCACGAATTCGAGGGGGGAAAATAAATTTGGGCCTTCTGGACAAACTCATTATTTTGGTATTTGATGCCGCTTATATCACAGCAGGCACCTCGTTTCCGGCCTCAACAATGGCTCGACGCACGTCGGTAAAGTAGAGCAGCCCCAGCCCGATGCCAAAAAAGGCGATGAGCGTGAGAATGGCGATGCGTTGCGTGCCGGTAAGCTGCACGGCCAGGCCAAACACCATTGGCCCAATCCACGAGGTGCCGCGTTCGCTGATTTCGTAAAAGCTGAAATATTCCGCTTCCCGATTGTCCGGGATCATCTGCGAAAAAAGCGAGCGGCTGAGCGCCTGCGATCCCCCCAAAACAAGGGCCAGCACCACGGCCAGCATCCAGAATTGAAGCTCGGTGTAGAGCAGCGCATAGGCGTAAATTAGCAAGCCCACCCAGATTACCAAATTGACCATAATCGAGCGTTTGGCGCCCACCCGCCCGGCCAATAAATTAAAAAGGTAAGCGCCCAGCGAGGCCACAAATTGAATCATCAGCACCACCTGCACCAGGGTGCTGGTGGCCAGCCCCAACTCTTCGGCGGCAAAAAGGGTGGATACCACAATTACCGTTTGAATACCATCATTGTAAATTAAATAGGCAACAAGAAATCGCAGCGTTTGCGGATACTTGCGGTAAATTTCTGCCAACGTGGTTTTGAGCTGTTTCAGGCTGTGCGAAAGGTACGATTCGCCGGCAGGCAGGGTGTGCGCCGGCTCCCTTTGAACCAGGCGTTGTTGGGGGAAAAAGTAGGTAAAAGCCAGCCACCACACCCCGGCACTGGCCAGGCTGATACGCACCGCCAGCCCGCTGTCTTCCATAAAACTGAACAAAAGCAGGTTGAGCAACAGCAGCACTCCACCCCCGATGTACCCAAAAGCAAAACCTTTGGAACTGACCGAGTCCCGTTCATCCGGGCCGGCGATATCCGGCAAAAAGGCGTTGTAAAATACAATGGCCGCCCCAAAGGCGAGATTGGCCACAATGAACAGCAGCCCACCCATTACAATCAGGTTGCCCTGCACAAAAAAAAGCAAGATGGTTGCCGTTGCGCCAAGGTAGGCAAACAGCAGCATCATCCGCTTTTTTAGGTGCGAGTAGTCGGCAATGCTGCCCAGCACCGGCAGAAACAACACCTGCAAAATCACCGAAATTGACACGCAAAAGGGAAAGAAGGCCACGCCTTCAATTTGCAGCCCAAAAAAGTTTACCGTTCCCCCTTGAGCCGCGGCCAGACCGGCCAGATACGGCCCCAAAAAAGTAGTGGCTACGGTGGCGCTAAAGGCAGAATTTGCCCAATCGTACATTGACCAGCCGAATACTTCGCGCTTGTTGCTCAAGGGGGTCTCCTTTTTATTTGTCACCTGCTGAAAGTTAGGGGAACTTATTTTGCCGCATCCAGAATTTCTGCGTTTGTCACCCGCAGTAATTCATTGGTGGACAGGCGCATCATGGCGTCGATGTCTCCGCCTCCGCCAAAAATTGTTTGCAACTGCATAATGGCCGGGTTAATGAATGTGGGCAGCGTTTGGCGATGTCCAAACGGTGGCATACTGCCCACCACGTAGCCGGTAATCTCCAGCGCCTGCTCCGGCGCGGCAAATTTCACCCGCTTTCGATTGACCGCAAACCGTTTGGCGATTTTACGCGGGTCTACCCTGGCCGTGCCGTTATTTATGACCAAAATTGGCCGCCCCTCGATTATGAAAATCAGCGATTTTATAATTTGTTCGGTCTCTACGCCCAGGGCGCGGGCGGCATCGGGCACGGTCAGGGTGTGTTCGGCCATTGGCAAAATAGTGGCCTCAATTTCATGGGCATCGATAAATTGTTGCAAATTGGTGCTGGTAAGCGGCACTTTGGAACCGGTCATTATTCTTTCCGGATAGGAGATAGCTAATTTTGACCGATGATTTGAAAATTGTCAATCGCTATTGATTTGTGCCGGTAAGTTTCTGGTACAGGGCCGCGGTTTGGCCGGCAATTTCATGCCATTCAAACAGGTTTCCCAGCGACGTTGCCCCCCCGGATAACTTCTCTTGCAATAAAGAATCAGCCGCCAGCAACTCGATAGTATCTGCCAGGGCCGCAGCCTTTTGCGGGGGAGCCAGCAGCATATTTTCGCCGGGCTTAATTTCCGGGATGACGGCCGGGTTTGCGGGCCGGGTGCTGATAACCGGGCAGCCGTGCCGCAGGGCGGCAATCAACGTGGTGCGGCGAAACGACACCCCGTCGCGGTAGGGCATGACCACTGCGTCGGCGGCCAGTAAATTGGCCGACACCTGCGGTAGCTCAACATACCCCGTGCGGTGAACAACCCCGGCGAGTTGGTGAGATTCTATCAGCCGTTGCACCCGTTGCGCGTAGTCAACGTTGGTGGGGTCGGCGTGCCCCACATCACCGCCAATTAATAACAGGTGAGCATCAAGGCCGCGCCGGCGCAGCAAGGCCACCGCTTCAATTAACTCTTCGCCCCCCTTGCTTTCGTTGAGAAAACCAAAGTAGGCCAACAACAAAGTGTTGTCATCGGCCTGATATTTTTTGCGCCACCGGGCGCGGTCAAACCCGGCCGGTGGTTGCGGCTCTACGTTGCTGCCCAGCGGAATGTGGTAGCACTCGCGGGTGGGGTGGTGATTGCTCAGGGTTAATTGGTCTTCCCGGTTGGTGCAAATTACGGCATCGCTGTAGCGAGCCAGCGCCAGCATGGATTTCCAGCGAAACGCGCCGGCTTTGGGGAAAATATAGGGGATACGCAGGTCGTGAAAGGTGGTGACAATTTTGACTCTGGTTCGCTGTTTTTTTAGATACCACGGCAGCCAGTTGACCCATCCGCCCAACTCAAATGCAGCGGCTTGATATTGAATGTGCAGCACGTCCGGCTGCTGCCCCGCAATAAATTTGGCAGTGCCTGGCCAGCAGCGCCAATTCCACCCGGAAATTAACGGATAAACGGACACGTGTTTTGTTTCATCTGTTTGAGGGGGGGGCGGGCCGGCCTCTTTCCAGCGGCGATGGATAAGCGCAGACGACTCGACGCCCAACGGAGTCATGTGGTTGGCCAGACAGGCAATGTGGTCGGCAATGCCGCCCTGCATTGGAGGATATTCGCCGGTAAGAAAAGTAACGTTGGTCATTGATTTATCATTTCGAGTGGCGAGTGATACGTATTACGTGTTGCGTATTACGTGTTTTTTACTCCCCTGCAACCTGCAACTTGTAACTTGTAACCTGCTATAGATGTTTAGATAATGTTTTTGGGTAGTGGTAGTGCCTTGTGCCTGCCCTGCGTGGCGACCACAAGGGTACGCCACTACGGATCCAAAATCCTTTTCTTAAAAACTATACAATTGCCGCAGCATCTGGCCGTAAGCTGCCATCCGTTCTTTTCTCAGCGGGCGGCGGTGGCCGATGAGCCATTTCAGGCTTTCTTCTGCCCATTGAAAGGCAAATGTGGCCCACAGAAAGGTCCGCAGGGCGGTTGCCCAACCGGAGCCAAAATATTTGCGCGTGTAACGCAATTTGCTGCGCTGAAAACGAATGGCGCGGGCGGCTACCACCTGCTCGCTCGATTTGCCCTCGAAGTGGGTGATTTTGGCGGCAGGCACGTAGTGAATTTCCCCCCCCCCATCGGCACAGCGGCGGCACCAGTCGGTTTCTTCAAAATACATAAAAAAATCCTGGTCGATGGGGCCAACCTGCTGCCACACTTCCCGGCGAATGAGAATGGCCGCGCCCACCACCCAATCAACCGGTTGCGGGTGGTCGGGTGATTGGCCGGCAAAATGGTACCGTTGAATGTGCCGGTTATGGGGAAACCACTGCCCCAGCAGCGTGCTTTCCCAAAACAGGCTGCCCCGCGTGGGAAAGCGGCGGCGCGAGGACTGAACCGTGCCGTCGGGCCAGAGCAGTTGCGGCCCCACTGCCCCCACTTGCGGGTGGCTGTCCAGGTAATCAACCAGTTGCGTTAACGCATCGGGTTGAAGCACGGTATCGGGGTTGAGCAAAAAAAGATAGCGTCCCCGCGCGGCTTCTGCCCCGGCGTTGTTTCCCCCGGCGTAGCCCAGGTTTTTCTCGCCGGCTACCAGTTGCACCTGTGGAAATTCAGCGCGAACCATCTGAGGGCTGCCGTCGCTGGAGGCGCTGTCAACAACGATGATTTCAATTTTTAGCTGGGGCGTGGTCCGGCAGGCATCGAGCAGAGAATTCAGGCAGTTGCGGAGCAGCTCTTTCACGTTCCAGTTGACCACGATAATAGAGAGGTCCATATCATTTTCGCTTAAATATCGCGGGTCACGGTGTAATCGGCCAGCCCATGCATTGCTTGCCGGTACTGATTGTCCGGCAGACGTTCCAGCGCTTGCTGGGCGGTTCTCACAAAGGTCACGGCTTCTTCCATGCTGGCATCCACACAGCCGGAGGCGCAGATTTTGTCCACAATGCCCAGAATTTCATCATCCGAGACCGGCTGGCGGCGTACAGCCTTTAAAATGGTGGGGTGGTTGGGGTACTGCTGGTTGTAGAGCATCACCGGCAGGGTGGCGATGCCTTGCCGCAGGTCGTTGGCCACGGGTTTGCCAATGTGGTCTTCGTCGCCTTTAAAGTCCAGAATGTCGTCGATAATCTGAAAGCCCATGCCCAGGTAATAGCCGTAATCGCGCAGCGATTTTACCTCTGCTTCCGGGGCGTTGCACAGAATACCGCCGCTTTCGGTTCCGGCGGCAAACAGGGAGGCGGTTTTGGCGTAGATGCGCTGGTGGTACTCCTCTTGGTTGGGAATCCGGTCGTGGCCGTCATTAAAAAGCTGGTTGAGTTCGCCGCCAACGATGGTCATCAACGTTTCGGCAAAAATGTTGACAATGCGCACATTGTCGGTTTCGGCGGCCAATTGGGCGGAGCGGGCAAACAGAAAGTCGCCGGTAAGAATAGTAGCGCCGGGGCTCCAACTAACATTCAGGGTAGGCATCCCCCGCCGAAACAGCGAGTTATCAATCAGGTCGTCGTGTACCAGGCTGGCCGTGTGCAGCAGCTCCACAGAGGCCGCCAGCGCGTACGACTTCTCGTGGTCTACGGGGTAGAAATTGGCGGCCATCAGGGTCAGCGCCGGGCGCAGCCGTTTGCCTCCGGCGCCAATTAAATAATCCACCACAGATTGTAAGTCGGCGTGTTGTGTCGGGATGCCGGACCCCATTTTTTCTTCAACTTTTTTTATACCATCAGCGACAATACTGAGTAGTTCGCTTGCTTGCGACATTTATGTCCTCTTTGGTTTACAATTATTTTTATTCGTACTGCGTACTGCGTATTTCAGACATTATCGTAACTACTTACCCCCCTCTAACTCCCCCCTCAGGAGGGGGGAGGACTTAAC
>CAYWSS010000157.1:0-10028 GCA_964460505.1 uncultured Caldilineaceae bacterium
GTTCAGTGCCGGGGTATCGGGTGCTGAACCAGAATTATTACGATGGCTGGCATGTGGCTGGCGACGCTGGTCACGTTGTGTAAAGCGTGGATCAACTGCTGGCGGTCCGGATTGGCCCGGATGACGCGCAGATTGAACTTTACTATCGCCCCGCCGGTTTTGTGCTGGGGGTGGTGGTAACGGCGGCCACAATTTTGTTCTGCATTGTTTTTGCAAGTTGGCAGCTATTGTGGCCCCAGCCCCATTTCCTGCGGGGTGATGAGGGCGGATAAATCAAAATAGACCCGGTAGGGGCCGATGTCTTTGGTTTGGTAGCTGATGTTCCGGTCGGCAAAACTATTTTGCAGATGCGTTTGCAGGTGCGGCTCACGGTGGGTGACAAATACCCGGTTAGAACTGGAATTTACAGCATCAACGTAGGGCTGGTAGCGGTCATCCAGCGGGTTCCAACCGAGGTCGGGGCGAAAGGGCAGAAACGCGGCCAAAATCACCTGCTCATGCGACAGCACCGCGATTTTGTAGCTGATCCAGTGATGGCTGTAGCCGCGACCGCCTTGTGCTTTAACAAACTCAATTAATTCCTGGTCAAATTGGTTGCCAAACCAGAGCAGCGGGTTCATCTGGGCGGTGATGCCGGGCGGCACTTTTTGAATGACCTTAAAATGAACAGCCAGATTAAAGGCCAGCACTACGGCCAGCGCGCCAATGGCTGCGGCATGCCGCCAACGGTAGAGCCGTTCCAGCAGCAGCCCGGCGGCGATAAACAGCGCGGGGTACAGGGGCAAAATATAGCGACCGGTGGCATCCACGCTGAAACGGGTGCCAAAATAGAGCGCCAGCCAGGTGAGAATTTGCAGCCCCGGCAGCGCAAAACCCAGCGAGCCGGTCTCGGGCCGGCCGCTATCGTTGCGGCGAAGGTAGGGGATGGCGTACAGTAGCGCCGCCAGGTAAAAGAGCAACACCGGCAGGGCCGGCCCCGGCCAGATGACGTCCGGCGCCCACGGTTTGCGGAAGCCAAAAAAGCTGGGCAGGGTGATGACAAAAAAGGCAAACACCCGCATTAAAAACGGGGGCAGTGAGGCGGGCTGCCCGGGATTGTAAATTACCTGCAACCCGGCGATGGCCTGAGTCCACCAGGGCAGGCTAAAAATAAAAAAGGCGGTGGCCGACAGCCCGTACAAATGAAGCCGCCGCACTTTAAATTGCCACAGAAAAAGCAGGAATACGGGCATCATATACACAACCAGAATACCAAATGTCCAGAAGGAGATACCGCAGACGGCCCCAAAAACAAGCCAGCGCCACAGGGTATCGGCATCTTCAAAAAGCAGGCGGTAGCCCAGATAAGAAATGATGCTGCCCAGGCAAATGACAATGGCGTACAGCACGGCGGGGGTAGTCCATGTGGTCATCAGCAGGGGAGGCAGGGCCATCAGCCACAAAACCGCGAGCGGGCCAAAACCACTGTTGGGCAGGAGGCGGCGGGCCAGCAGGTAGGTAAAGCCCATGCCAATCAGATATTCCAGGCTTTGCACCAGCCGGGCCACCATAATTGTGTCGCCCAAAAAATTGTAGAACAGGGCCGTAAAATATGAGTCGGCGCTGCCGCCGTAGGCTTCGCCGTAAAAGAAAATGGGGCGCTCGCCGCGCAGAATGTGGCGGGCCATCATAATAAAAATGGCCTCGTCGGAGTCAAAGGGCATCCGTTTCAGCGGAATCAGAAAAATCCGGAGGGCGATAGTTACAAGGAACGGGGCCGCAATCAGCAGCGCAGAACGCCGGTGATGGGCCGGATTTTTGGAGGTTGAGCGGTTGTCACGGTTCAACATAGGCCCATTATATCTTGAGCATTAAGGTAACACAAGCAATCAAAATGGCACGTGGAAAAGCTTCAACAAGAAACCGCACATTTTTCATCACCGGCTTGATTTTGGTGGCCGCCGGTATTTTGCTGTCCGTGACCACCGCTTTGGCGCTGGCCGGGCTGTTTGGCGTTTCTTTGCAATTGGGCGGAACAGAGAGCCTGGTGCGGATTTGGGTGCTGAAGATTGTGTGCCTCACCACCGGGCTGCCGCTGCTGCTGTATCGATACCGCGCCCACCCCCAGGGAAAAGTTTTTTTCGATGCGGCGGTGGGGCTGCTGTTTGTGCTGGTGTTGCTGCTGTTCATTGAGGGGCTGTTTTTTGTGTTGAACCGCGCCAAACCGGCAGCGCCGGGGCCGGCACCTTTGGCCACCACATTTTCAGACAGTTACGTGGAACCGGACGCGTGGCTGGGCTACAAATTAAAGCCGTCTGTCAAAATTACGGCTACCCAAAAATCCGGCGAGGATATTATTTACGAACATATCTATGCCACCGATGAACAGCGGCGGCGGGTAACGCCGGTTGCCGAAAGCCCGGAAACACGGGATCAATTTATCCTCTTTTTTGGCGGCTCGTTTACTTTTGGCGACGGTCTGGCCGCTGCCGAAACGCTGCCCGCCGCCGTTGGCCGCGCCGCCCCCGCCATTATGCCCTACAATTACGGCGTGTCCGGCTACGGCACCCAGCAAATGCTGGCCCGCTTGCAGCAGGGCGATATGCGCTCTGAAGTTGAGCAAGCGGCGGGCGCGGCGGTGTACACCTTTATTTGCCCCCATATCAATCGGGTGGCCGGCTCGATGAGCGTAATGAATACCTGGGGCAGCGTAATGCCCAATTACATCCTGAATTCCGGGGGAGAACTGGTGCGCCACGGTAATTTCAGCACCGGCCGGCCGGCGCTGTCTGTAATTTACGCGGCGTTGGGCATCAGCCAGACGGCTCGCTATTTTAACGTGAACATCCCCCGTTTAAACAACAGCCACTACCGGCTTACGGCCAGAGTCATTCAGGAATCGGCCCGCGCCTTTGAACAGCAGTTCGGCTCGGATGATTTTTATGCGCTTATTTACCCCGGCAACGGCGCGTGCGCCGGCCCTTTGACTCCCCACCTCGACCAACTCGGGCTGAAATACTTTGATTATTCCGACCTGATTGCCCGGTCCGACGAAGGAATGTGGCAGCCGGATGGCCATCCCACCGCGACAGCGCAAAAAATTGTGGCCGGGCAACTGGCCGCCGACCTGGGATTGACTGAGGCTAAAGAATGAATCAGGCGGATGAGTTGTACTCCGTTTCCGGAAGCGAATGGCGCTGGCTGCTGATCTGGGCGGCGGTGATTGTGGCCATTACCTGTTTGCCGGCAGTAATTGGCTGGCGGCAAACGCCGGCTGATTGGCGCTACACCGGCTTGGTCATCAATCCCGGCGACGGCAACACCTATCTCAACAAAATGAAACAGGGCGCCGACGGGCAGTGGCTGTTCACCATTGCCTACACTTCGGAGCCGCACCAACCGGTGTTTTTGCATCCCTATTATATTCTGCTGGGTCATTTTTCCCGCATAGCGGGGCTGCCTGTGGGCCTTACGTTTCAGTTGTTTCGGGCGCTGAATAGCTATCTGCTGCTGCTGCTGGTTTATCTTTTTATGGCTCAATTTTGGCCGGAGCAGGCCAAACGTCGCATTGGATTTTTCTTTGTGGCGCTGGCCTCGGGCCTGGGCTGGCTGTTTGTATTTTTTAACATCTCCACCACCGACCTGAACGTGCCGGAATCGGTAACATTTTTAACCATGCTGGTCAATCCCCACTTTCCGCTGGCAACCGCAATTATCCTGTTAAGCCTGATGTGGGGCGTAAGGGCGCTGCATCGCCGCTCGTGGATTTATGCAATTCCGGCCGGATTGGGCCAATCGGCCCTGCTGCTGCTGCATCCCTACGATATTGTTATCACCGGCGCTACGTTGGCAATTTATTTTCTGCTGGGGTGGTTAGTACACAAACAGTGGTCGTGGCAGGCGTTAATTTATCCGGCCGTTGGCTGGCTTATTTGCCTTCCGGCGCTGCTGCACAATCTCAGGTTGTACCTGCTTGATGGCGTGTGGCGCTTGTGGCAAACACAATCTCCGCCGCCCACGCCCCCTTTTATTGCTTTTGCGCTGGGCTACGGAATTTTGCTTTTGCTGGCTGCTGTCGGAGGTGTTGCCATTTTCCGGCAGGGGAGTCATTACTACCGCGGCCCCATCCAACTGGCGCTAATCTGGTGTGTTGGCATATTTGGGCTGATGTTTGCTCCCCTGCCGCCGCTTGAGGCCATTCAAGTGCGTTTTTCCGAAGGGTTGCACATTCCGGTGACGGTTCTGGCGGTTGAAGGGCTGTTTTACCTGACCGCAAAAATTGGAAAGCGGGCCGTTCCCAGAGCTATAGTCTGGGTGCCGCTTTTGTTTGTTTTGTCGCTGACCAACTGGCTGATTCTGGCCGGTTCAATCTGGCGGGTGACCAGCCCGGAAACACCCTGGTTTTACACCCGGGATGAAATATCGGCCATGCAGTGGCTGGATGCCCACAGTCGCCCGGATGAGGTAGTCCTCAGCCTGGAATGGACAGGCAATCATTTGCCCGCCCAGGCCAACGTTCACGTTTACGTGGGCCATCTGTACGAAACCATCAATTATGACGAAAAGGTTGAACAGGCCCGGAAATTTTTTAATAACAGGCTGACCGAAAACGAGGCCGGGAGTTTTCTGACGGAAAACAGCATCGATTGGGTATTTGTCGGGCGTCAGGAAACAAACAGCAAATTTGACCCGGATGATAAACCTTACCTGTCCGCCGTGTTTTCCGCAGGAGAAACTTTAATTTATCGCGTGGAGCAACCCTAGATTGATGATAAACAATATCACCCGCCGGGAGTGGATTTGGGCCGCGAGCTGGTCGGCAGCCATTGTGTTGCTGCTCAACTTGCCCTACCTGTACGGCGCGGCCCTCTCATCGCCGGCACATCAATTTAGCGGCTTTGTGATTGGCGTGGAAGACGGCAACACCTACCTCTCTAAAATGCAGGAGGGGCGGGCCGGTTACTGGCTCTTCTATCTGGCCTACACGCCGGAGCCGCATCAGGGCGCGCCCTTTTTCCTCTACTACATTCTGTTGGGAAAATTGTCGGCGCTGTTGGGGCTGTCTCCAACGTTGGCACTGCATCTCAGCCGGATTTTTACCGTGCCTTTTGCCCTGCTTAGTTTCTACGTTTTTGCCGCCTACTTTTCTGCCCGCCGCTCAATTCGCCAATTTGCCTTTTTCCTGTTTGGCGTTACGGCCGGGTTTGGCTGGCTGTGGGTGCTGCTTGGATTCCCCCCAACTCTGGGCCAAATGCCGGTGGATATGTGGGTGCCCGATTCCTCGTTCTTTTTATCGGCGCTCACCTATCCGCATCTGCCGCTGGCGGTGGGGCTGCTGCTGTGGGTGGTCATCGGCACGCTGGAATTTCTGGGCAGCGGGCGGCTGAAAGATTGGGCCATCGCCGCCGGAGCGGGGCTGCTGGTCAGTCTGATTCATCCCTACAAACTGGTCATTACCGGCGCCATATTTTTTATATATTTTCTGTGGCAAGCCTATTGCCGGCCGGGGCAGTTTTGGCGCAACGTGTGGCGATTGTTCCTGGTGACATTGCCTTCTGCGCCCTACATGCTGGTCGTGCTGACCGTGTTTGAAACCAACTTTGCTTTTAAAGCCTGGCGCAACCAGAGCCTCACCTGGTCGCCCGCCCCAATTCATTACATTCTGGGTTTTGGGTTGATTTTGCCGCTGACCGGCGCGGGAATCTGGCGGGCCAGGCGGATGCACACCAGGTACGCCGCCTTTCTCATTGTGTGGGCAGTTACGGTTCCAATTTTATTGTACGTTCCCCTGCCGTTGCAACGCCGTTTTCTGGATGGCTACCAGGCGGTGCTGGCCCTGTTGGGCGCGGTGGGGCTGGTGGGGCTGCTGGAGCGGCTGCGGTCAAACATTCAGCGGATTATCGTTGTGGCCGCCCTGTTTACCGCAATGATTTTGACCAACCTGCTCTTGTGGGCCGGGGCCATGCTGACTATCGGCGGGCAGTATCCCCCGGTGTTTTATCCCGGCTCGCAGCAATTGGCCATCAACTGGCTGGCCCAAAACGCGCCGGGGCAGGTGGTGCTGTCCACTTACAGCAGCGGCAACGTAATTCCGGCCTACTCCACGGCCCGCGTCTTTATTGGGCACGGGCCGGAAACCGCCGGCTCGGCTGAGAAGCTGCGGCTGGTGGAGCAATTTTTTGCCGCAGAAACCGGGCAGAAATGGCGGCAAAATCTGCTGGCAAAATACAACGTCACGTACCTTTTCTTTGGCCCAAATGAACGGGCCGCCGGAGATTTTTTGCCGGAGAATGTTCCATATTTTCAAAAAGTGTACGATAATGGAGAAGTACAACTATTCAGGGTGGTTGGAGAGTAGCGCGGTGTTCGAGCGGAAAAACAGGCCAAAACTGATTCTGTTGATTGTGGTTGGATTGGTGTACAGCTTTGCCCTGGCCTGGTTTTTTCAGGGATTACCCAACGCTAAACTCACCAGCGACTTCTTTCCGCGCTGGTACGCCTCGCGGATGATGATTACCACCGGGCGCAGCGTGTACGATTGGGCCAATGCTGCTGAAATTTCGGCGGTAACCGGCTGGCCCAAACTGCACCAGTTGGGCTACTACTACCCGGCCTACCTGCTTATTTTCACCGCGCCGTTGTCGATGCTGCCCTACGGGGTGGCGCACGTTATTTGGGTGATGCTTGGTATCTGGTTTTTGTGGCTTGGCATGGCTGTTTTTGCCCGGCTGACCGCGCCCCAAATGTCGTTGAATCGGTTCACAATTTTACTGGTGCTAATGACCACCGCCGTGCCCATGTTTCAGCACACGCTTTACGCCCAGTTTAATTCCATTGGCGTGCTGGCCCTGGCCTTGTCGTACCGGGCGCTGTACCGGACGCGATATTTTGCAGCCGGACTGTGGGCCGGCGGGCTGCTGTTCAAACCGCAGGCCACCATGATTCCGCTGATCTTCTTTCTGCTCTGGACAGCTTTGCGGCGGGAACGGTGGGGGTTCTGGATGGGGTTGGGAGTCATCAGCATTGCGCTGTGGGCTGTGGCCGAACTGCTTGAACCCTACTGGGTTTTTTCGTTTCTGGGGACGCTGGGCCGCTACGAGCCTGTTCAATCGGTGGTTGATATTTTGCTTGGCAACCCGTACCAGATTATCAGCCTGATCCTGTTGGGGCTGACTTTGTGGCTAATTTACCGTATACAAAAGGTGGCTGCCGGAAATACACTGTTTATTGCCCTGCTGGCCTGGACCATCTGCCTCAACGCCCTGATTGTGCCCATGTTTGGCATGCTGCACATTGTGTTGGCAGGCCCGGCGCTGGTTATGCTAATGGGTATCGCTGAACAGCAGTTCCCCGATGCCGCGCGTTGGATCTGGCGGGGAATCGTGGCCCTGTTTGTGATGGGGCTGCTGGCTTTTATTCTGCCGCTGTTGTTAACCGCTTCGACCGGTTTGCAAATCAACTCCGCCGAAGCCGTCTACCGTTTCACCCTGCCCGGCCTGGGGGCTGCGGTTGCCTTGTGGCTGATATTCAGGCAGAATAAGCGAGTGAGCGTCTAACCCTGCATCAAAGACTCAGTAGATCCAATTTTACCCCCTCTCACTCCCCCTTAAGAGGGGGAGGACTAAATTTCCCCCCTTTGAAGGGGGGATTGAGGGGGGTAACTACGGGCGTACCACAAAATTTGGATCTGCTGAGACTGGACATTATTTTTTATGAAACTATCCGTTATTATCCCTGTTTTTAACGAATCCGCCACGCTGGAGGAGATTATTAACCAGGTTCGGGCTACCGGGCAAGTGCACCAGATTGTAGCCGTGGATGATGGATCGGCTGATGAATCCCCGGCAATTCTAGAGCAGCTAAAAAACACAGGCCATCCCCCCCTCACAATTTTGAGCCACCAACAAAACCGGGGCAAGGGGGCCGCTATTCGTACCGGCCTGACCGCCGTTACCGGCAATCTGGTACTGGTGCAGGATGCCGATCTGGAATATGATCCGGCAGATTATTCAGCCTTGCTGGTTCCCTTTGAAAACTCAGAAACAGCCGTGGTTTACGGTTCCCGGAATTTGAAGCGCAATCCAAAATCGACCCAGGCCTTTTATTGGGGCGGGCGGCTGTTAAGCTGGATAACCAACCGGCTTTACGGATCGCACATTACGGATGAAGCCACCTGCTACAAACTGATCAAAACCGGTCTGATGCGCGAGGTTGGCGTTGAGACGGACGGCTTTGAATTTTGCCCGGAAATTACCGCTAAAATTTTAAAGCGGGGCATTCCCATCCACGAAGTGCCCATCTCTTATTACCCGCGCTCCCGGGATGCCGGAAAAAAAATTCAGTGGTACGATGGACTTATTGCCATCTGGACCCTGGTCAAGTATCGTTTTTTATTGTGAACATAAAGCAACCGCACCTCCGCGCCATTGGCTATCGACTTTTTGCGTTTTTATTGGGGCTGTTTGTGCTGACTGCCGCCGGTTATCTGGCTCAGGGCGACGAAGAAAGCATGTACCGGGTTACCCGCAACCTGCTCGGCGGGCAGGAAATGGCCATCGGCCGCGAATCGGTCACGCTGCCGGGCTATTCTGAATTTCGGTTTTTGCCCACCCGGCCCATGGCCGTGGAAACCACCTCGGCCGTTCCCGGCCCGGATGGCGGCTTTTATTCCAAATACGCGCCGGGCCAATCTTTGCTGGCGCTGCCCCTGTTTGTGTTGGGCGATTTGCTTGATCTGCTGTGGTCGATGTGGCCCCAACTGGGTTCCCGCCTGCTGGTGGCCATGTTAAATCCGCTGGCGCTGGCCGCAACCGGCTGGCTGCTGTTTCACTTTGTGGTTCGATTAGGGTACTCGATTTCCCTGGGGGTGATCATCGGCCTGACCTTTGGCCTGTCGACCATGGTCTGGCCCTACGTGAATACATTTTACCCGCAGCCGGCCACCGGATTTTTTTTGTTATTTGTGGCGTTTGCATTTTTTCGCTGGCAAGCAAGTGGCCGGGCGCGCTGGGTCTGGTGGATAGGCTGGGCGCTGGGCGCAGCTCTTTTAATGCGCCCCCCCGCGCTCATTGTTTTGCCCGGTTTGGCTGTGGTGATGTGGCTTCAAAGCCGGCACTGGTCAGAGCGATTTTCTTTGGCCCGGCAGGTGGGATTGCCGTTGTTGGCCGCAGCCGGCATCACCTTGTTTTACAACTGGCTAAGATTCGGCTCCCCCTTCGACAGCGGCTATTACGAGGTGGCCTGGACCACCCCGCCGCTGCTGGGCTTGTTTGGCCTGTTGTTCAGCTCCGGCAAAGGTGTATTTTTGTACGCTCCCATTTTACTGCTGTCGGTGGGAGCAATTCCGTTGTTTTATCAAAAGCATCGCTTGTTGACGCTGATGATTAGCTTGTGGTGGGTAGCCTATCTGTCATTTTATGCCCCGTACAATTTTTGGACGGGAGGCGTAAACTGGGGGCCTCGTTTTCTGCTGCCGCTTGTGGCCGTCTCGCTGCTGCCCTGCGCAGCCATTCTGCACCAGAAAAAAATCCAAATGGCCGGCCCGCTCTTTGTTGTGCTGTTTATTTTGGGCATGGCCATTCAATTACCGGCGGTGCTGGGCGATCACGTTCGTTATCTGGCCGTGCAGCAGGAAACCGGCGCTGAAAGATTTTACGACCGGACCATTTTTAATCCCGAATTCAGCCCCATTGTTCAGCAGCCGCAATCAACGCTGGCGGTGCTGGCAAACGCGGCCAATCCGGAAAAACGCCCCGCCGCCGCCCGGATTATCCGGCAAACCGACCTCCCCCCCGCCGGCAGCGAAATCAATCGCCAGAGCGCCCGGCGGGTGCTGCAAACCGATTTTATTCGCCTGAACTGGCCGGCGTTGTGGTGGCTCCATTTGCCGCTGTGGGGAGCATCCGGCTGGCTGGTATTTGGGCTGGCGCTGCCATGGCTGCTCCTGCTGGGGTGGGGCGCGTGGGGCTTGCGGCTTGTAACAATGAATAATGAATAGTAACTACTTACCCCCCTCTAACTCCCCCCTCAGGAGGGGGGAGGACTTAACT
>CAYWSS010000158.1:0-9965 GCA_964460505.1 uncultured Caldilineaceae bacterium
TTTGTCATTGACGCCCAGCGCATCCAGCAGGGCATCCTGCGTAATTTTTAAACCGCCGTCGAGATCTCTGCGGCGGGGTGATTCAAAATAAAAATCAAGAAATAGCCCCACCCAGCCGGCCTGCAGTGCCGCTATAAACCGGTCTGTAATGACCTCATCAACCCGAAGCATGTGAACCTTGTGTTTGACCTGCTTCTTGAATTTTGCGTGCTCTTTTGAAAGCACCCGTTTTTTACCAACCTGCGTGTATTGGCTGTTGATGCTTGGTGGCAGGGGCAGGGTGAAAGTTACGCGTTGTACATCGGCCATAATGCCATCCTTTCTTAAAGGATTGTAGCACGCTTGTTCCGCAACGACAATCGGCTTCTCTATCCGAGCTGTATTTTGCTTTTTTGGCAGATTTATCAATGTGCCGGAAATTTACCGCAGAGACCGCTAAGAACGCAAAAATTTCTAAACTTTTCCTCTGCAAACTCTGCGTTCTCTGCGGTAATATTAAAATTTACCTCAAACTGCAATGCTTCCCCTACCCGCCCAAATTGAGAAATTGAACGATATGTGTATAATAGTGAGACATTTGCCACTTTTTTCCAAAACCTGCGTAATGTGAATGAATGTGTAAACCATTAACCCGAAACTTTCTCAAATAAGGAGACAAAAACAATGGCGCAATCATTTTTTCAAAAAATTGAAACCTTGATTAAAGCCAACCTCCACTCCATGGTGGATAAGGCTTTGGATGAAAATTCTGTTGCGGTGCTGGACGAGTACATCCGTCAGGCTGAAAACAATTTGGATGAGTTGGAAGACGCGCTGATTACGGTTAAAGGGCAGGTAAAAACGCTCAAGCGAAAATACGAAACGATCAGGGCCGAGGCAGAAGCACTGGATAACGATATCGACCGCCTGTTGCGCCTGAATAAAGAGGATTTGGCCGTTGCTGCTCAGAGCCAGTACAACTCTAAAATGGATTTGGCCGATGAGTATCGCCAGCAATTTATTCGCCAAAAGCAGGAAGCCGACAAAATGGCTGATGCCCGTATGAAATTAGAGGCTCGGCTGCGAACTATCAAACAGGAGCGCGAGCACGTGCTGGGCTTGCTGGAACTGGCCAAAACCAAAGAGATTGCCGCCAAGAGCATGAAATCGTTGAACGCTCTGGAAGGTGTGGGCGATTCTGATATTGGGCGCGTGGCCGACAAAATCCGGGCCAGAATTGACCGGGCCGATGCCGATATGGAAATGCGAACCGAGCGCTTGAGCGGCCAGATGGACGCTGTGCTGGGGCGAGACCGGATGCAAGGCCAGTTGGAAGAACGCCGCCGCCGGTTGGGACTGATCGAAGAGGCGGAAGAAGAGGAAAGCCTGGATTCTCTGGACCTGGATATTTAAATCTGGGAGGCGTGGGTCAGGAATTATTTCTGGTTACAAAACTCCAGTTTCCTCGTTCCTACGCTCCAGCGTGGGAATGAATACCGGGTAATTGCACCGTTATGCATTTCCACGCAGAGCGCGGGAACGAGAAATCAGTCAAGTAGCATGTTGCTAATTCCTGGCTTCTAACCCCTGGTAACCTCTGTATTCTCAAAAAGTGATAAAATTCAATGTCTGCTCGTAGAGACCTGGAAAAGCGCGCTCAAGCCGCAATTCTCAAAGGCATTTTTGAGGATTACAAAAAACAGCGGGGGGATTGGCTAAAAGAACCTCCCATTAGGAAAGCGTTATTTCTCTATTCCTTTTTTAGGACCAAAAACGCGCTGGTCATCGCCGCTATTATCTTGCTCACGGGATTTTTATCGCTGGGCCTGATGTTTCCGCTGGGGCCTGCGTTGGGGCTGGTCGCCGGTTCGCTCGGCGGACTTTTGATGTTTGCCCTGGCCGAGATTATTTTTTTAAGCAAAAGTTTTAAAGATGAAAAGCTCCATGCCAGGGCCGTGGCTGAACTCTTTGAGCCGGAAGTGAATTTTGACCCGTCAACTATCCGTGACAGAGAGCTTCGGCAAAAGGTAGATAAAGCTCTGGAATATTGGGCGCTCATTGATGATGAGATGGGGAAAGTGCCCAAAGGCATCATTCGCCGGGATTCGTCCCATGCGGTTACCCACAAAGAAGCCACCGTCTGGCTGCAATCTGTATTTAATCTGGCAGAACATGTCGACAAGCTGAAATTGAATAAGGTGATCAGGCGAGATGTGGAAAAGTTGCCGATGTCCATTGCCTCGGACAAGGCAGACCTGGATAACGCGACCGCCCCGGAAGTTCGAGATCAACTGGAAAAAACTATTGCTGATAAGGAACGCCAACTGGACATTTTGCAAAGCCTGGAAAATAATATCGCCAAAGCCACCTACCAGTTGGACAGCACCATTTCTTCACTGGGAACCATCTACTCGCAGTTGTTGTTGGTTGGCAGTAAAGACCAATCCGGCGCAAAGATGAACCGTCTGCAAAGCGAAATTTCTGAACAGGTGCGCGAACTGCAAGACGTTACCGAAGCTATGGATGAAGTTTATCAAAGTTCGTATTAGTCAATGAAAATATTCAAAACACAAATTTTTTTGTTTGTGGCATTGCTTTTAAGCAATGCCATTATTTTGTTTATACCTCCCACCTGGAACTGGCTGCGGTTGCCCACCGTGGTGTCTTTTATCTTTGTGCTGCCGGGCTGGGCCTGGCTGCCGGCGCTCGGGTGGATGCACACCCGCCGCGCCATCGAACGCATCGCCCTGATTTTTGGCGTATCGTCGCTGCTGGTAGCGGTGACGCTCTACCTGGTCGTCGTGCTGCCGGGCGGCTTTACCGAAACCCCGGTGCTGATTGCCGTTAATCTGACTATTGTGGCGGGGTTGGTTTGCCAATTATTCTTTGTCCAAAATTCCCGGAACGCGGCCGAACGCAGTGCATTGGTGTGGCCTCCCCGCACAATTTTGCTCATTCTGATAGCCATTGTGGCCGTGGCGACCGTAACCCGCTTTACCCGCCTGGGATATTCTGAATTTCACGAAGATGAGCTGGAAAACGTGCGCCTCATTGTGCGAGCCTACAAAGGCGAAGAAGCCGCGCCGTTTATGGATAGCAAAGGCCCCATCCACTGGTTGCTGCCGGCCGGTCTCTGGTACGCCAACGGCTGGCTGAACGAAGCCTTGGCCCGCACCCCTTTTGCGCTGGCTTCGGTGTTGATGGTGCCGCTGATGTTTGCCCTGGGGCGGCGGATGAATAACGGCCGGAACAGCATTGGGCTGCTGGCCGCCGGATTTGTGGCCATGAATGGATTTTACGTGTCGCTGGCCCGGCACGTGGAAAACCGGGTGCTTATTGTGTTTTGGGGCGTACTGGCGCTCTGGTTTGCTTATCGATACTATACCGACGGGCGCAACCCGTTTCTGTTGTATTCGGCCATCACTCTGGCTGTGGCGTTAATTGCCCACCCCACGGTTATTTTTTATGTGCCGGCAGTGTTATTTATTGTTGGCGTAAAATTGTGGCGCGACAACAATTGGCGGCAGCAGGGCTTCTGGCTTGCCGGGGCAGCAGGTTTATTTATGGGCCTGGCAGCCCTGTTTTACCTGCCCTATTTGCTGGGGCCGGATATTCAACTGGTGGTTCAATATTTTGCCGAAGATCGGGTTGGTACCTCATTCCTGTACAACCGCGTCGATTCGATGCTGGGCGAATCTGAACTGTACAACAGCCGATATTACGGGCCGATGCTGGTGTTGCTGCTTACCTGGCTGCTGGGGCGCAATTTCGCTCAAGTGGGACGACGCGGCCTGGTGACGTTCGGGGTGCTGGTGGCTGCTATCCTCACCACCGCTTTTTGGCCGGATTTCTGGATTGTGGGGCCGGTGAATGTGGCGTTTATTCCCTACGCCATCCTGACCCTGCTGGTGCTGCTATTGCCCCGCACCGGTGTGGAGACCAAAACCAACATGCTGTGGTTCGCGGTTCCTTTTGGCGGGTTGCTCTTTTTGGCTCAGGATGCCTCCAATCACATTCAGATATCCTACACCGGCCTGGCGCTGCTGGCCGCGTTTGGGCTGGCCGATTTGTGGCAGCTTTTAAGCCAACCTGCCGGGCAGTTGAGTGCTGCCGGCCGTTTGAAACCGGCTCTTAAAATTGCCATTGTTGTTGCCTTTATTTTGATTATCCCGCTGACAATATCGTACCAGTACCTGTCATTTAACGCGCCGGTCACCACCTACTGGCAAGCCAAAGAAGATTACACCTACAACCCCAATTCAATCTACACCTACCTTTACGGCACTATCCCCCGCCCCAGAAAAGTAATTTCCAACCCGCGCCTGGGCGGCTGGAAAGCAGTCGGCTATTTGTGGGAACAAGGAGCGCTGTCCGGCGATTTTCGCAGCATA
The DNA here is from genome assembly GCA_964460505.1 of uncultured Caldilineaceae bacterium. GTDB lineage: Bacteria > Chloroflexota > Anaerolineae > 4572-78 > J111 > J095. The sequence continues at coordinate 4,371 of CAYWSS010000158.1, forward strand.
AACGAATCGTTTGCCGTCCCCATCTGGTACACCTTTCAGACCCCGCGCTCCTGTTACACCGACCCGGACAACTACTGGCTGCGTCGCAATTGGCAGCGCTGGCCGGACAAAGAGCCGCAGCTACAGGAAAACGGGTACACCCTGACCCGGGTGGTGTTGGTTGATAACCAGCCCAAGCTGCACCTGTACCAACGCAACGTCCCCCCCGGCGAGCCGGAAATTATAGATATGGAAGCCTATCGCCATCTGTTTGACCAACTGGCCACGCCGGCCCGTTTTGCCCGGGACCGGCTAATCAGCCAACCCGCCTCCATGAATTTTGGCGACAAACTTTTGCTGCGCGGATACGACCTGCCGGAAACCACTCACCCCGGTGAGTTGATGCCGGTAACTGTCTACTGGGATGCCCTGGCCCCGATGGACATTCGCTACCGGGCCTTTGTCCATTTAGTAGGGCCGGAAGATTCTCGCTGGGGCCAGCACGACGATGACCCGGCCTGCCGGCTGCTGACCAGCGACATGCGGCCCGGTCAGCAATCGTCGCGGCAGTTTCGGGTGCCGGTGGACCCCGGCGCCCCGCCGGGCGAATATTCGGTGATTTTGGGCATTTACCACCCCGACAGCTTTGAACGGCTGGATATCTGGGATAACCAAACGCAAACCTCGCCGGGAAATTTTGTCGTGCTGGGCACTGTTCAGGTAGAATAACTGTTTATTGCGGGCCGCGCCCTTGACCGGCAAAATAATTGGGTGCAGTTCCCCTAAACTCCCAAGGGCAATGTTGGCTGTTTTTGCCACGAATTTCACTAATTATTTTTCTTTTTTCGGTTAATTTGTGTTAATTCGTGGCGGATTATTGCCTGGGAGGCGAGAGTATCTGCGCCCAAAATAATTACGTTCTGGTTAGTCGTTGCAGACCAATTGCGCCGGTCGGAAAAATTGACGTGATATAAATTTGGTGTTATAATTTAGAACAAATGTTCAAAATTTAACGCCACCAAAATTCATCCAAAATCGTAAATCGTAAATGTAAACGGTGTGGTGTTATGACAAAAAAACTTAAATTAGTGGCAATCTTTGCCCATCCGGATGACGAAGCATTTGGCACCGGAGGAACATTAACAAAATACGCGCACGAAGGGGTAGATGTTCATTTAATTATGGCCACCCGGGGAGAAGCGGGGCAGGTTGCTAATCCCTCGATAGCGCCTACCCGCCCCATGAGCACCCTGCGCGAGCGGGAATTACGGTGCGCCTGCCAACAGTACGGCCTCGATAAATTGCATTTGCTGGGCTACGTAGATGGGCAAACGGCGGTCGTTCCTCCCAGCGAGGCGGTGTTTAAAATTGTTAAATTGCTGCGCCGGATAAAACCGCAGGTGGTTCTTTCTTTTGGGCCGGAAGGCATCTACGGCCATTTTGACCATCTGGTGGTGCATCGCTGGGCCAGTGCCGCGGTAGAGCTTGCCGCCGACGGCGAGCGGTGGCCGGAAGCCGGTTCAGCGCATCAAACCGCTAAATTCTATTACCGGGCTATGGCCCAACCGCAGCTTGAGCAGATGAAAGCGCTGAGCGAAAGCGGGCAGGCAGCGGTTGATATGGGCGGGGTTCCCTTTCCATTTATGGGTTATTCCCCGGAAGAGATTAGCACTATTGTTGATGTGCGCGAATATGCCCAGACCAAACTCAACGCCATTCGTTGCCACATCAGCCAGATTAACCCCGAAATGCCGTTGCTGCAGGAAGCGTTTAATCCGGTGGAAAATGAGTGGTTTTGGCAAGAGACATTTATTTTGGCTCAAGCTGGTGGCCAATCCATTAAGCAAACCGGCAAAAAAGAAACCGACCTCTTTGCGGGGGTGAGATAAATTATGAGCAGCAATTCCGTGTCTCTGTTAAGCCAAAATCTGATAGCTCACCTGGAACGATTGGTGGTTCTGCGTGAGTACCATAAAAATATTAAAGACCCGTACGTAAAATCTGCCCTGAGCTTTACCATCGAGGATACACAGGAAGCCATCGCCCGTGTAGCCAGCCGGTTGCGACAACTTGACGATATTTCTCCGATTATAATTTCGAAAGAAGCTACGGAAAAACTATTGCGACAATCACGCAGCCGCCGCTCGTTATCGGATAGAATTGTGTTTGTGTACCGGGGGCTGGCACACCAATTGGATTGGTATAATTCAAACATTAAGAATTTGCTGAAAGACCCGGACTCGCAGGCCATATTTGTCGCGCTGGCAGAGCAGCTTCGGATGCGGCTTGAGCGTTGGGAAAATTTAATGGATGAAATGAAGGTTTCGGCGGATACGTAAGTATAAGTCAGTATTGCAGGCAAGGGTGGTGAACAAATGGTTAGGTGACTGGCCTTCACCGTTGGGCAAACGTATGTGTTCAATTGCTTTACAAGAAAGTGATTTTGGGGTATAATCCTTTCCAATAAGCTTGTTCACCAAACCGAGGCCTGCCAGAGGTCTCTGTTTTTTTTTATTTGTAGACAAAGAAGAAAATTTTTTTTCGCAGCTTTCGCTACTGATGGGAAACTGTGCAGGAATTGAGGAAATTAAATGGCAGATAAACCTGTATATTTAACTAAAGCAGGAAAAAAGAAATTAGAAGAAGAACTGGAATACCTGACAACCGTTCGCCGCAAAGAAGTAGCCGACGCTATCAAATCGGCCAAGGAAGAAGGCGATTTAAGCGAGAATTCCGCGTACGATGAAGCCAAGCTGTCGCAGGGTTTTCTGGAAGGGCGGGTGCAAACCATACAGGCCCAACTGCGCAATGCTGTAATCATCACTGACAACGGTTCGTCAGATAATGTCTCTATTGGCAGTACCGTTACGGTAGAGGAAGATGGCTTTGGCGCAGAAACCTACCAGATTGTTGGCTCGGCAGAAGCCGACCCGCTGGATGGAAAAATCTCTAACGAGTCGCCCATTGGCGAAGCGTTGCTGGGCGCTAAGGTGGGCGATGAAGTAACAGCGGCAACCCCCGGTGGCGAAGCGATTTTTAAGGTTATTAAAGTCGAGTAGCTTGCGCCAATTCTTAGGAACGTGCATAATAGGCGGGGTCGTTTAGACCCCGTTTTTTATTTTGGAGTTGTGCCATTTAATGTGACAAACTCACCGAACTTATTCGGGTGTGTTTTAGATGAGTCGAAAGCGCCGCAGGCCGGAAGGCTTCGCGAAGCGGGCCGCTTACCCCAACTTTCCCCCCTCCGACTCAAATGAAATACACCCAACTCATTCAATACTTTTTGGAGAAGATGGTTTATGGAGCAAGATTTAAGTTATTTTGAAGCCTTTGGCGAGCAGATTGAGCAGCGGGCCGGCAAACTGAAAAACTTTGCCGCACGTGACCAATTGGCCTACCCGCCGCGCGTTACCCGCCAACACACCACCGCCCAGGCCATAAAAATGTTTGAAGATACCGAAGCCGGCCGGCCGGCAGACAGCGAAGAAAAACCGGATGTCTCCGTGGCCGTGGCCGGCCGGCTGGTAGGCATCCGGATTATGGGCAAAAGCAGCTTTGCCCACATAGAAGACGGTACCGGCCGCCTGCAAATTTACCTGCGCAAGAACGATCTGGGCGAAGATTACAACGTTTTTAAAAAAGATTTTGACCTGGGCGATTTTATTGCCGTGCAGGGCAATCTTTTCCGCACCCGCACCGGCGAAATTTCGGTACACGCCGGCGCGTTTCAACTGGCCTCCAAAGCGCTGCACCCGCCGCCAGAAAAATGGCATGGTTTGCAGGATACCGAAGCCCGCTACCGGCGGCGTTATGTGGACTTGATGTCCAACCCCGAAGTGCGGGATATTTTCCGCAAGCGCAGCCGGATTATTAGCGCGATGCGTAAATTTCTGGATGGACAGGATTTTCTGGAAGTGGAAACGCCCTCGCTGCAACCGCTGTACGGGGGAGCGCTGGCCCGGCCGTTTACCACCCATCACAACACGCTGGATATGGATCTGTACCTCCGTATCTCCGACGAGCTGTACCTGAAACGCTTGATTGTGGGCGGCCTGGACAAGGTGTATGAAATCTGCAAAGATTTTCGCAACGAAGGCATCAGCACCAAACACAATCCCGAATTTACCATGATGGAATGTTACTGGGCCTACGCCGATTACGAAGACATGATGTGGCTCACCGAAAATATGGTGGCCTCCATTGCCCAAGAGGTTCTTGGCACCACCAAAGTTACTTTCAACGACCAGGAAGTTGATTTGACCCCGCCCTGGACCCGGCTAAATCTGGCCGAAGGCATCAAGCAGAAAACAGAGATTGACATCTTTGATTCCTACGGCGATGCGCAAGCCTTGTGGAAAGAGTGCCAGAAACTGGGGCTGCATGTTTCGCCGCAGCCCAGTTGGGGCAAGCTGGTCGATGAACTGCTGGGCGAATATCTGGAACCGGATATTGTTAATCCCACATTTATTCACACCTTCCCGCTAGATATTTCGCCGCTGTCCAAGCAAAGCCCCGCTGACCCCCGCATGGTGGAGCGCTTTGAAGCGTTTGTGGCCGGCATGGAAGTGGGCAACGCCTACTCTGAGTTAAACGACCCCATCACCCAACGCCAACGATTTCTGGAGCAGCAGCAGCTAGCCGACGACGAGGCCCACACCCTGGACAACGATTACGTGTACGCCCTGATGCAGGGCATGCCGCCCACCGGTGGCCTGGGCATTGGCGTTGACCGCATTGTGATGCTGCTCACCGGCCAGCAATCTATTCGGGAAGTTATCCTGTTCCCTCAAATGCGGTCAAAAGAGTGAGCTAGAGGCACAAAGTCGCAATGGTCGCAGGGTCGCAGGGTTGATTGCGACCCTGCGACCCTGCAACTTTTCTCACCCCGAATTCTTCGTAAACAGGACCACATCTTTCCCCACAAACTCGGGCTTCGCTCCCCACTGATCCCCCAGCCATTCAAACGTTGGCCGTGAAAAAAAGCTAACGTGCGTCAGATCGTTTTTGTAGTGCCACCGCGCAAACGCCTCTCGATTGAGAACCAGTTTGGTCATAATTCCCAGCGTGCCCCCCGGCCGTAAACATCCCCACAGGCGAGCCAGTTCTTCTGCCGGGTGGTGCAAATGCTCCACCACCTCGCTGGCCGTAATAAAATCAAATTGCTCATTCCAGACGGTGGGATTGTTGGCGTAAAAATGATCGTACAGCGCCATTGAGTGGCCGGCCTCCTCAAACATTACCGACAGGGTTGGCCCCGGCCCCGAGCCAAAATCCAGCCCCCGGCTGCCGGGCTGCAAGCGAGCCTGCATCGGCTTAAACAGCCGGCTCAAAAAACGGCGGTAGCCCGCATCGTCCGGCGAATTCCGGTGCAAATCATATTCCGCTTTTTCCTCCGCCGGGGTCAGAAAATAAGCAGGCGACGTAAATACCAGTTGACACGTGCCGCACCTGTAATAGCTGCGTCGTTTATCCTGATGGAACAACTGCTCTACCCCGCTTTTGCACAACGGGCAGGTTTGGTGGTTGCTCACGAAAACCCTCATTGTTTGATGAAACAATCGCGGCTCTTTAGGAATTGCCGTGGCGTACCCCAATATGTAGTGGCGCACCCTTGTG